>JAJYIV010000003.1 GCA_021789915.1 bacterium
GCTGCGCCTGCGCGATGGAGGACAGCGTGTTTGGAAGGAACCCGTGATCCTGCTCATCTGCCGGCGGCTCCGTGCCCGGCAGTTCGATCATGTCGAATCTGTTCGGCATCGAAGCCTCCTTGCCCGCATCTCGACAGGTCCTTCGCCCAGACCGGAATTGGTCGGGGCTCAGGATGACAAAGGTGGCGGGACGCGGCACCATAGCGCAGACGAGACGGGACGTCAACCACACGTCACGTTATGTCACGTCACGTTATGCGCCCCGCTCCCCGTCCCCTGCCCCGCTCCTTCTACGCCCGCGATGCGGAAACCGTCGCGCGCGAGCTGTTGAACAAACGGCTGGTTCGCGTCGGACGCGGCAAGACGCTCGTCGGCCGCATCGTCGAGACGGAGGCGTATCTCGGCCCGCACGACCGCGCGTGTCACACGGCGCGCGGGAAGACGGCGCGCAACGCGGTGATGTTCGGCCCGCCCGGGCACGCGTACGTCTACTTCGTCTACGGCATGCACCATTGCCTGAACGTCGTGACGGGATACGGCGACGGACAGGCGGTGCTCATCCGCGCCGTCGAACCGCTCACGGACGGGCTGGAAAAAACGAACGGGCCGGCGCGCGTGTGCAAGGCGTTCCACGTCACGCGCAACGACAACGGCGACGATCTGCGCGGCAGCGAACTGTTCATCGCCGACGGCCCCGCGCCCGAACGCATCGTCCGCCGCGCGCGCGTCGGCGTCGACTACGCGGGCGCCTGGGCGAAGCGGCTCCTGCGGTTCTACGTGCGCGGCAATCCGTGGGTGTCGAGGAGGTAATGTGCTATTCTCATCCCGTATGATCGCGATCTTCGGGCTGGGCAATCCCGGCAAGGAATACGAGCGCACGCGGCACAACGCGGGTTTCCTCGTCGCGGACGAATTGGCGCGGCGGGCCGGCGCCTCGTGGCGCGACAAAAAGGCATGGCAGGCGCAGATGGCCGAAGGCGAGCTTGATGGGAAGCGCGTGCTCGTCGTCAAACCGCAGACGTTCATGAACCTGAGCGGCGAGGCCGTCCACGCCGTCTTCGCGCACACGCAGGCGGCGCCGGCGGCGTCGCTGGTCGTTTTCGACGAGGCCGATCTTCCCTTCGGCGCCGTCCGCTTCCGCACGGACGGCTCCGCCGGCGGGCACAACGGCATGAAGTCGATTCTGGAGGCGTTACCGAAAGGCACGGCGATCGCGCGCGTGCGCGTCGGCATCGGCCGGCCCGCCGACGGGCGGATCCCGATGGAAGACTGGGTGCTGGGGAAATGGACGGCGGACGAAAAAAAGACGCTGGACGACGCGGTGCGCCGCGCGGCGGACGAGGCGGAGAGGTGGATGAAGAATTTGAAGGAACGTGGTGCGAAGGATTGAGCTCTCCGCGTCCCCTCCTTTCCAAGGAGGGGTTAAGGGGTGGTTGCCGATACGCGTATGAAGATCTTCAATCGCCGCGCTGGACGCGAACTCCGAAAACGATTGCGTCATTCCATGACGGATCCGGAATGGAAATTGTGGCTGTACCTATCGTCACATCGTCTTGGCGGATATAAATTTCGCAGGCAGCACGGGATCGGCCCGTATGTCGTTGATTTTTATTGTCCTGCCATGAAAGTTGCCGTTGAAATCGATGGAGACAGCCACTTTTGTCCAAGGGAACACGATCGAGATGCTGGACGCACCGCATTTCTCAACGGACTCGGCATTCGCATCTTGCGTGTCCTAAACACGGACGTTATGAACGATGTCAACGCCGTTTGCGCACAAATCCTCGACAAAATCCAACACGGCAACCCCTCCGCCTGCTGAAAAGCGGCCGGCAGGCAGCCTCCCCTTGGGAGGGGAGGACACGCATTTCCAATTCCCATCGCACCAGGATAATCCTTCGTTCGCTCCACGCTCCACGCTATGCGCCACGACATCGCCTTCTGGCTCGGCCTGCTGCGGTTTCCAAAATTCGGCGCCGTGCGCATGAGCAAGATGATGAACGCCTTCCCCGACATGGAGCAGGCGTTCGGCGCGTCGCGAGAGGCGCTCGTAGCCGCCGGCATCGAGCCGTTCATCGCCGACGGATTTCTCGCCGAGCGTCCGACGATCGACCCGGCGCGCGAGCTCGCGCGCGCACAGGCGGCCGGCTTGCGCATCGTCACGCGCGCGGACGGCGATTATCCGCCTGCGCTTCTCACGCTCTTCGATCCGCCCGCCGTCCTGTTCGTGCGCGGCCGTCTGCCAGACCCGGCGGCGACCCTGCTCGCCGTCGTCGGTTCGCGGCATGCGACGCCGTATGGGCTGGAATGCACGCGCGGATTGTGCGTGCCGGCGGCGCGCGCCGGCGTGGGCGTCGTGAGCGGACTCGCTTACGGCATAGACGCGGCCGCGCATGAGGCGGCGCTGGAAGCGGGCGGCTACACGCTCGCGGTCCTGGGCGGCGGCGCGGACGAGGAGAGCGTGTATCCGACGGCGCACCGCGCGCTCGCGTCGCGCATCGTCGGCGCGGGCGGCGCCGTGCTGTCCGAATATCTCCCCGGCACCGCGTCGCTCAAGCCGCATTTCCCCGTGCGCAACCGCATCATCGCGGGCTTGTGCCGCGCCACGCTCGTCGTCGAAGCCACGGAACAGTCCGGCTCGCTCATCACGGCCAAGGCCGCTCTGGACGCCGGCCGCGACGTGTTCGCCGTGCCAGGCCCCATTGCGTCCCCGCTCTCCTCCGGCCCGCACGCGCTGCTCAAAAACGGCGCGCTGTGCGCGACGTCGGCGGCCGACATCCTGGAAGCGCTGGCGCTCGAACCGTCCGCCGTCTCCGCGCCGGCCTATGAACCGCTGGATGCGGAGGAAGCGCGCGTGTGGCGCGCCCTGTCCGCTTCGCCGCGGCATGTGGACGAGCTCGTGGACGCGACGGGATTGCCGGCCCCGCGCGTGTCGTCGCTGCTGTCGCGTCTGGAGCTCGGCGGCCATGCGCGCGACGCCGGCGGGCTGTACTACGTGCGGGCGTAAAGAACAAAAGAAAACCGGAGTCAGGCGGACTCCGGCGGCAAAGCGTCGATGAGGGCGTCGACCTCCCGAAGGCACGCGTGGCCGTCGATTTCGCCCCGCTCGTACCGAGCGAGAAGGCCGAGGTAGGCGGGCGTCTCTCGCACCCGGCGAAGGCCGGACGACACGTTCATCAGATGACGAACGTGGGGAAAATCCGAGGCCGAGATCGGCGTCAGGCCGAGCCGCGCGACGAACGCAGAAACTTCTTGTTCTCCCTGCGACATGATGTCCTCCTGGGACTGGGGAACGATGGTGTCTATCATAAGGCTATGCGGCCGTCAAGGCCTTACGCTCTCCGGCCGGAAAAACCAGCGGGAACGATTCGGTTCGCGGCCCGTGCACCACAACGGATTCCATGCGCGCGGCGCCGATGACGTCCGGCGACGGAACGATCGGGGCAAGAGCGGCGAGTTCCGCGCTCGAGGCCGGATGCTCCGCGGCCCAGCGGACGAGTCGCCCGGCCATCCAATCCGCCCGGGCGGCGGGAAGCCCGGCTCCGAGGCGCAGCACTTCGGAGAGGGCGTCGCCTGCCTTTGGCTGGGCGAACCAAGATTTGAAATACGCGAGGGAAATGCCCGTGCGGCCGAGAGATTGCTCGATGCGGGCATCGTCGACGTCGCCTTCGGCCCAGGCGGCCATCGTGCGCGACGCTCCTTCCATGGCCTTCGACAGGGCGGAAAGCCCGGGGGTCGTTCGTACGAGTTCCGCCGTTCGCCGGGCCTCCATCGACCGGTTGACGCGACGATACACGTTTTCCGAAACCAGGACGTCCCTCACGAAGCGCTCATGCGCCCTCACGATTTTTTCAATCTCCGCCGGAGGCTGAACGGAACGCTTGACCTGCACCAAGCGGATCACGTCGATGGCCGGACCGGCTTCGGCGGCGCGGTAGCGGATGTCCACGAGATCGATTTTGTCGCCCGCGTCCAAACGGTCGTTGGTGGCAATCAGCTGGCGCTGGTCCGTGGACGAGCGCGTCGCGGCGAAATCCTGTTCCAGGCGCCGGATGACCTGCCGCGTCGCCTCCACGCCGTCGAACGCCTCCGTCGCATAGCGCGTCATCGGTTCGTCGCCTACGGTCAGCTGCTCGTCTCCCATGAACGCGAGCAGGGCGTCCTTGAACGCGCGCTTGAACCGTTCAGGGTTCGCGATCAAGCCGGCGTACAGCGCGCGTCCGAGCGTGTTTTGCAGCCGGGCTTCTTCCAACCGGAGTTTGCCGGCCCGATCGGCGGTGGACAATGCCAGAAACCGCTGCGCCATGTCGATCGTGAAGAGCTGCTCGTTGAAGCCTTCCTGCCACTCGCGCGTATCGCCGACGAACGTCAGGGATTCCTCGATCGTTTTGGGGACGCCCTTCTCGCGGCGACTCGTGACCAGGCGCAAGCGAGGCGACGACTCGGGATGAGCGGATTCCATACGCGTGCCAGCGTACTCTTTCGGGGGAAAAAATGCACGTCGTTTTCTCGTCCGGCCTTGACGGATCGCGGCGCTTTCCCCCATTATCTAGTCCATGCCGCAGCACCTCATCATCGTCGAGTCGCCGACGAAGGCCAAAACCATCGGGAAATTCCTGGGGAAGGACTACCGCGTCCTTTCCTCTTTTGGGCATGTCCGCGACTTGCCGAAATCCAAGACCGGCGTGGACACGGCGCATGATTTTGCGCCGACGTACCAAGTGCCGCCGGAGAAAAAGGACAAGGTGAAGGAGCTCATTGCGGCCGCGTCGCACGCCGACGACGTCATCCTGGCGACCGACGAAGACCGCGAGGGCGAGGCCATCGCCTGGCACATCGCCGAAGTGCTGAAGCTCGATCCTGCGACGGCCGAGCGCATCACCTTCCACGAAATCACCCGCCCCGCCATCGAGGCGGCCCTGCGGCATCCGCGGCACATCGATACGAATCTCGTGAACGCGCAGCAGGCGCGCCGCATCGTGGACCGCCTGGTGGGCTACGAGCTGTCGCCGCTCCTGTGGGAAAAGATCCGCCGCGGGCTCTCCGCCGGCCGCGTCCAATCCGTGGCCGTGCGCCTCATCGTGGAGCGCGAACGCGAACGCCAGGCGTTCCGCGTCGACGAATACTGGACGGTGGAAGCGCAGCTGTCCAAGGACGGCCAGGGCTTCGAGGCCAAGCTGTTCGCGATCGGCGGCCGCAAGCTCGAAAAGCTGGAGATCAAAACCGAAGCGCAAGCCAAGGCGATCGAAGAGGCGGCGCGCGGCTCCCGCTTCGTCGTAACCGCGGTGGAGACGAAAGACGTGGCCAAGGCGCCGCCGACGCCGTTCACCACCTCCACGCTGCAGATCGAAGCCAACAACCGCCTGGGCTTCGGCGCCAAGCAGACCATGGCGCTGGCGCAGAAACTGTACGAGACGGGCCGCATCACCTACATGCGCACGGACTCGCTGAACCTGGCCGAACCGTTCCTGGCCGAGGCGCAGGCCTACATCGGGGAGGCGTTCGGCGCGCAGAACGCGCCCGGCGCCAGGCGATACAAAACCAAGGCCAAGGGCGCGCAGGAGGCGCACGAGGCCATCCGCCCGACGGACGTGCGGGCCACGCCGGAGGCGCTGCAAAACGACCTGGACCAGAAGCTCTGGAAAATCTACGACTTGATTTGGCGCCGGACGCTCGCGTCGCAGATGCCCTCGGCCGTGCTCGAGCGCGTGTCCGTGGACCTCGAGGCCAACGCGGTCCTTCCGCCTGCTGGCGTCAGGACAACGCCGCCTCCGGCCGGGACCAACCGCGTCGGCTTCCGCGCCTCGGGCCACTCGGTGAAGACGCCGGGCTACCTGAAGGTCTACCGCGGCGCGCAGGAAAAACTGCTTCCGCCGCTCGCGAAGGGCGACGAGGCGAAGCTTGAATCGCTTGCGTCGGTGCAGCACTTCACCGAACCGCCGCCGCGCTACTCCGACGCCACCATCGTCAAGGCGATGGAAGAGCTCGGCATCGGCCGCCCGTCCACGTACGCGCCGACCATCTCCACGATCGAGGCGCGCGGCTATGTCGAACGCGACGACAACCGGAAGCTCAGGCCGACGGACGTCGCGTTCACGGTGACGGACTTGCTCACCGCGCACTTCCCGCACGTCGTCGACTACGCCTTCACGGCGAACATGGAACAGGGCCTTGACAACGTGGAGGAAACCGGCGAGTGGGTGCCCATGCTCAAGGATTTCTACGGCGACTTTCACGCCAAGGTGGAAGAAAACGAGAAGCGCTTGAAGCGCGAGGATTTCGCGGTGAACCGCGATCTTGGCGCGGACCCGAAGACGGGCCTGCACGTGTTCGTGCGCACGGGACGCTTCGGACCGTTCGTGCAGCTCGGCGACGCGCCGGCTGCGCCGCGTTCCTCCCCTGCCAAGGGGAGGTCAGGTGGGGTTGCCGCCGCGCCGGCGCCCAAGCCCAAGCGCGCGTCGCTTGCGGGCGAGATGACGGCCGATACCGTAACGCTCGAACAGGCGCTCGTGCTGCTGTCCTTGCCGCGCACGGTCGGCGCCATGGAGAACGGCGACGAAATCATCGCCAACAAAGGGCGCTTCGGCCCGTACCTCTCCGCCATGGGCGGATCCGCCTCCGGCGGAAAGGCCGTCGCGACGGCCACCATCGCGCCGCCGCTGTCGCCATATACGATCACGGAGGAAGAGGCGCGCCGCGTGCTGGCGGAATCCATCGCGCGCAAGAAGGCCGCGGCCACGCCGCTCAAGCAGCTCGGCGTCGACCCGGTCTCCGGCGGAAAGATGCTCATCAAGACCGGCCGCTTCGGAGCGTACGTCACGGACGGCACGACGAACACCTCGCTCGGCAGGAAGCTGGCCGTCGAGGACGTGACGGATGCGATCGCGTCGGAGCTGCTGGAGAAGAAGCGCCACGCGCCCAAGCGCGCGTGGGGACGTCGGAAGAAAACCGAAGGCGCCTAGAAAAAACAAACGCGTTCCGGCAAGCGTCGGGGCGCGTTTTCCCGTTCGCGAAAAGAAAACCCGCGTCCCTCAAACGAGGGAAGCGGGCGCGCGTCAACGGACGCCGTCTTCCATGAATGCCCAAAACGCGTTCATGGCGGCGGCAAGCAGTGCGCCGTCCAGGCACAGTTCGTCGCACAGCAGGAAGCGGCGGTAGCCGATATCCGCGAGCCAGGCAAGCTCGGAAAAATCGGCGCAGGACGGCACGCGCGGCTGCGCCAGTTTGGCCGCCGCTTTGCGGCGGCCGTCGTCATCGGGATGGCTTTGGACGAAGGCCAATCCGCGCTTCACGTCCGCCAGCAACGGCTGCATGACGGACAGCAGCAGGCGCGATCCCACCATCGCCTCCGGATCCGCGCGCAGGATGGCGCGGACGGCCCGGGGCATATGGTGTGGGCGGCCGATCTCGACGTACAGGTCGCCTCGAGCGGCGACGAGCGTCCGCCCGTCCCGCTTGCGGAACTCTTGCGTCGCCCGGCGCACGCCGCGCTCGTTTTCGATCTTCAGCATCAGCTCGGCGTCGCGGCCGGCAAGCTCGAGGAAGGCATGAACGTCTGCCTCGCTCTCGACGTAGGAGAGGAACCAGCGACGGATGCCGGACCGTCGCACGGTCTCGATTTTGGCTTTCTCCTCGTCCGTGAACAGCGGGCCGAGGAGAGTGAAGGACGGATGCCGGACATGCAGGGACTCTCCCGCTTGAACGGCATAGACGGGCCCGTGCGTGCGGCCCGGAGCGAATACGAGCCGGCGCCCGCCGTCTTCCAGGCGCTCGAGCAGCGCCGCGTCTTCCCCGGCCTTGAAGAGCACCGGCTGCGGCAGATCCGCCACGCGGACGGCGTGGTTGAGCGTCACCACGAGCCGGTCGGGGTCTGGATGGACTTCGGCCACGCGTGGCTGCCGCCCTTTTACGTCGAACCACAGCGGAACGCTTGGCTGCGCGGCATCGGCCGCCGTCAGCTCCTCCTCCACTTCCCGAGGCGCCGTCATCGCGCTGTTCAATCGGATGCCCGCCAGGCGAACATCGGATGCAAAGCGCGCGAAGTGCGGGAACGTGGGGAGGAGCGTGGCAAACAGGTCGACGCCGGTCACATCAGGTCTCCGCCGCGCGAGCCGCGCGGCGGACGATGCATCGTGGAGCGCCCGTCATTCGCGGACGGCACGCTTCCGTGCACCGTCCGCAAAGCCTCGTAGGTGGACGCCACCTGCGCGGGCGTCTGCCGACCTTCGATCTCCTCGCGAAAGTACGCGATGCGGTCCGTCACCTTGGCGAGAAGGCCGAAGAGGACGTCCACCACCCGACCGGGTTCCGACAAGGGAACCACGCGGTCCTTGCCGACGAGGCGCTCCCAGCCGCCCGGCGTGCAGTTTTCGTACGGCTTGAGCACCACGAAGACCTCGAAGCGTTCCATCAGCTCGCGGAAAATCCGTTCCGTCGTAAGGCCGTTTGCCTCGCCGCCATCCGGCAGGAATTCCCTTGCTTCCCGCGCCGAGAAGGCATGAGGCATTTCGTCGGTGATGAAGATGATCACCGGCCGCTCCGCGTTGGGGGTCCTGACGCAGCGCAGCACGTAGAACGCCATGAGCTCCGAGGACTCCCCGTTGTTTCCGCCGCCGTTGTTGGTGTGCACGAGCTGCTCGAGCTGGCCCTTGGCTTCTTCGCCCTGCGCGAAGGGGCGGGCCTGCAGCGGATAGTCCGCCTGCACCTTCACGTCGTCGAACGCCAGATAGCTCACCGCGTAGCGCGGCCCGAGATATTCGGTCCGGCACTCGTGATCCAGGTAGGGCAGCTTGCCGGCGATCACCGCCGTCCAGTCGCCCATGGAACCCGTCTGGTCCAGGACGATGAGCAGCGGCGCCGGACTGTCGGTCTCGAGCAAGGCCGGCAGTACGTCGCGGACCGTCTTGCGCTCCGCGCGCGCTTCTTCGTAGCTGCGGCTCTGCCGATCCTGGTAGGCGCGACGGGCGTCGTCGAACGTATCCGCGCCGCTCCAGGTTGCCGGCGTATAGTCTCCGCCTTCGGACATCGGATGCTCCTTTTCTCTCGGTCGTGCGGGTTAGGGAACGGTCCCGGAAAGGTCGATGATCAAGCGGCCGAAGCACTCCTGCCGTACGTGGGAAATCGTCTGGATGAGGTTTTCCCTGCCCCAATGGGGCCGGTTCAAGGGATCCGTCGCCGTCAAGCGGCCGAGGAACTCCTTGAGCGGCCGCGGAACTTGGCGCGGCACTTCGCGGCGGGCGACGCGGTCTAGATCCCCTCCGCAGAGGGCGTATACGATCGTCTTGCCCAAGCTGAAAAGATCCGTTTCGGGGATGAGCGGATTGCGCGAATCCGCCTGCTCCGGCGGGACGAAGAGATCCGTCAACCCTTTGTTGCCACTCGCGCGCGTGGGGCGGATGGACGCCAGGCCGAAATCCACGAGGACCGCGGTCCGGCCGTTTTCTTCCGCCATCACGTTCTGCGGCTTCACGTCGCCGTGGATGATGCCGTGCCGATGCACGTATTCGAGCGTGCGCAGCAGCATGTCGAACATCCACGCGATCCGCTCGGCGTCCAGGCGGTCCGTTTCCACGAGCTTCGCCATGGTGGAGCCGCTGATCCAGCGTGAGATGAGCGCGAGCCGGCCGTCCGGCAGGCGGATGACATCGCGGACGGACGCTACGCCGAAGTGACCAAGATTCCACGTCGCGAGCGCTTCTTGCAGCAGGATCTCGTCGGATTCTGGCGAGACGTAATGCCCGTGCTTCAGGCACACGGGACCGCCCGTCAACACATGTTCGGCCTTGTACGTCGTGCCGAACCCGCTCGGCGGCCGTCCCTTTGCGCCCTCAAGCTCCTTCAACTCCTTAAGCTCCTTCAGCTCTTCAAACTCCTTTCTCTTTACATCCCCGCGCTCCCAGGTCTACGCTTGAACCTGCCGCCGTATGCCCGAAAACGCGCGCACGTACGAGCAGCTCGCGGAGCTCATCCGCACCCACTACCAGAACCCGGACCTGGCCCTGGTTGAGCGCGCCTACCGCCTGGCCGAGGAATCGCACCGCGAAGCGAAGCGCCTCACCGGGCACCCGTACATCGTCCATCCGCTTGCCGTCGCCTACAAGCTGGCGGAAATGGGACTGCACCTCCATGTCGTCGCGGCCGGATTGCTGCACGACGTCGTCGAGGACACCGGCCTGACGGTCGAGGACGTCCGCCGGCATTTCGGCGACGACGTCGCCGGGCTCGTGGACGGCGTGACGAAGCTCAAGAAAGTCCGCTACCGCGGCGAAGACCGGTACGTGGAAAACATGCGCAAGATGTTCCTTGCCATGGCGGCGGACGTGCGCGTCGTGTTCATCAAGTTCGCCGACCGCCTCCACAACCTGCAGACGCTCTACGCCCAGCCGATACACAAGCAGCAGCGCACGGCCAAGGAAGCGCTTGAAATCTACGCGCCGATCGCCAGCCGCCTGGGCATGGCCGAGATGAAGGGGGACCTCGAGGATCTCGCCTTCGCCTATCTCCTGCCGAAGGAATACGAGCGCATTCGATCCGTGATGGACACGAAAATCCAGACGCAGGGCGCGTATGTCAGCCGCGTCATCGACGAGACGGAGCGCCTGGCCGACGCGGCCGGGCTGGCCGATGCGTCGGTCAGCGGCCGCGTGAAGCGGCTGTACAGCCTCTACAAGAAGCTGCTCAAGCACGGCAACGACTTTTCCAAGATCTACGATTATATCGCCGTGCGCGCCATCGTGCAGGACGTCGAGGAATGCTACGCCGTGCTCGGCATCTTGCATCAAAAATGGAAGCCGCTGCCCGGGCGCATCAAGGATTACATCGCCCAGCCCAAGCCGAACGGCTACCAGTCGCTGCACACGACCGTGTTCGGCGACGACGGCCACATCGTCGAGTTCCAGATCCGCACGCAGGAGATGAACGAGCTGGCCGAGTACGGCGTCGCCGCGCACTGGCGGTACAAGGAAGGCGGCTCCAAGCCCATCCGGAACATGCGCTGGATGGAAGAGCTGGCCAATATCCAGAAGGAGCTGGCCAACCGGAAGGACTTCCTGGAGCAGCTCGAGATCATGAAGATCGACGCCTTCAAGGACCGCATCTTCGTGTTCACCCCCAAAGGCGACGTCATTGATTTGCCCGAGGGGGGGACGCCCGTGGATTTCGCGTACGCCATCCACACGGAAGTCGGCAACGCGTGCGTGGGCGTCCGCGTCAACGAGCAGGCCGGCTCGCTCAACATGGCGCTGAACTCCGGCGACATCGTGGAGATCCTCATGGACAAGAACCGCAAGGGACCGAATGCCGACTGGCTCAAGTTCGCCAAGACGCACCACGCGCGGCAGAAAATCAAGGACGCGACGCGCAGCGGCCTCAAGCGGTGGCTGGCCAATGCCTTCCGCGGCAAGCCGAAGGCCGCGGCGCAGACGAAAACATGACATCGCCCGGAAGGGGCGATGTTTTGCTTACGCGGCGTGACGCGGCCGCGATGCCGCGCCTGGCGCCGGAACGGACGGCGGACGGACGAGAAAATCCCTGAACGTGATTTCCGGCCGCGTCGCCGTCGCCGGCAGGATGATGCGGAACCGGATGGCCGAATCGTCGCCCCAGTCCGAGAGCCGTGCCGTAATGTCCGTCGGCTGTTTCGTCATCGCTTGGACGTCGACGGCAAGACGATGCTTCAACGCGTCAAGCGCGGCGTTCCCCTTCCCCGCGTCCAGCGACCGGAAAAACGATTCCCAATCCTTTTCGTCCAAATCCGTCAGGCGCTGCAGCACGGCGTCGCACACGCGCTCGACCAGACGGCGCTCCTTGCCCGACGCAAGGGCCGGCGCGACGCGAACCTCTTCGAACGGCGGCAGGTGTCCGTGGCGCAACAGAGGCTTCAGCGCGCGCTCGTAGGCGTCCTTCGCCTCCTGCGTCCCTTGCGAGAGCGATGACACGTCCGCTTCCGACGTCCCTTTCACATCCGCGGCAAGGATGCTCGACGAGAGACGATCGTCTTCGTCGCGATACGCTTCCTCCTTCCGGCCCGCTTCCTCCGCCATCGGCCGCAGCCGCTTCGCGAACCGGATGGAGCCGCCGAACAAGTGGATGCCGAAGGACGGGACGCCGAATTTTCTCACGCGCGCATCGCGTCGGCGACGATAGAACTCCGTCAGCCGACGCACGCGGCTGGCCATGGCCGTCAACGGCACGTCAATCAGCTGGTACACGAGTAGGGCGTCGGCCCCGTCGGAGGCGCCAAGAATCTTCCTCCATGCATCAACGGCCTCGCTAATGTCCGCCATCGCATGGCGCAAGGTTTCGGTCTTCGCACCGGGCACGGAAAAAAGACGACCGTAGAGCGTGTCGTCCTTCAAGGATCGTTCCATCTGCATCCCCGAACGTCCTTCGCGGAGAAACGCCAACACTTCATCTTTCACCTGCTGGGTCGCATCACGCTCCCGCCAGCGGCCGGCGGCAGGAACTGGCTCGACGCCGTCGAAGAGATGGAACACGGCGTGGTTGATGAAATGCTGGCGCTCGTGGGCGATAACGGAATCCGGCACGGACGCATGATATCCAAGCCGTATCAAAAGAAGAGGCACCGTCGGCCCGCTGAGCAATTTCACCGCCGCCGCGCCGTGATACATGCCGCCGCTCGACTGCGATCGCGGAAGCGAAGTGCCGAGCTTCACATTAAAGCGGTCAAAATCGCCGCGGTCTTCAAACTCCATGAGGAAGTATCCTTCCTTCTGTTTGAGCTCGACATGAGCGCGCGGCGGCTCGCCGACTTCCTTGCGGAAGATGTACACCCCGAATTCATACGGCGACTTGACGTCCGACGACAGACGCTCTTCCAAGACCATATGGTCCTTCAGCAGCCGCTCCGCTCGCCTGCTTTCCGCGCGCTGCTCACGATACGTCGCAAGACACTGCGCAAACCTGTCGCGCACCTTTTCCGGCAGATATGGCGCTTCGCGGGCGATCAGCTCTTCGTCCGTTTCCTTCGGCTCGTCGGGACCGGAAAACAGCCGCTCGATGCGCATGGCGGCATGCGCCACCTGGTGGCGGCGCTCGAGCAGACGTTCGATGCGGCCTTTTCCCTCCTCCGGACGTTCAGCGGAAACGCGTGGGAACGATTCTGACATACGAGGAAGGCGGGTGCCGACGCAAAACGATCCGTTTCACGCGCGGCCGGCGAGCTGGTTGAGCAGCTCTTTCAAGTCATCGTCGGAGTAGAACTCGAAAATGATTTTCCCTTTGCCGGCCTTGCGCTGAATCGTCACCTTCGTCGCGTAGAGCTCGCGCAGACGCCTCTCGTGCGCCGCAAGGTTCGGGTCCTTGCCCGCGCGCGGCTTGTAATGGCGCGTGATCGCGGCCTCTTCCGCTTCGCGGACCGTCATGCCGCCCGCGAGCATGCGCGCGAACAGCGCGCGCCGTTTCACCGCGTCGTCCTCGGCGAGCAGCGTGCGGGCGTGGCTCTTGGTGATCTTCCCTTCCCGCAGCGCGGAAAGCATTTCGTCCGGCAGCTCGATCAAGCGCAGCATGTTGGCCACGGCCGAGCGGCTCTTGCCCATGCGCGCGGCAACCTGCTCCTGGGTGAGCCCGAACTCGTCGATCAGCGCCTTGTAGGCGATGGCCTCCTCGTAGGGATTGAGATCGGAACGCTGGACATTCTCGATGATGGCCAGCTCGAGTTTTTGCTGCTCCGTGGCGTCGCGGACGATGGCCGGAACCGTCTTCAGCCCGAGAGCCTTGGCGGCGCGCAGGCGGCGCTCGCCGGCGACCAGCTCGTACGCGCTTCCCTGGCGCGTGACGACGAGCGGCTGCAGGATGCCGTGCTCCTTGACGGACTGGATCAGATCCTCCAGGTCCGCCGCGCCGAAATCCTGGCGCGGCTGGCGCGGGTTGGGCCGGATCTTGCCGGCATCGATGTCCAGCACGGCGCGGCCCGCTTCGGCCGGGACGATCTGGGCCGTCGCTGTCTGGGCGGCCTTGGGAGGAATGAGCGAGCCGAGACCCCGGCCCAGGGCGGATGGACGTTGCATATTACAAATTTCCTTCGTCGCGCAGGATGAATTCTCGGGCCAGCCGCTCGTACGCCTTCGCCGCCTTGCTCTCGGGATCGTACCGGGCGATCGTCTTGCCGAACGACGGCGCCTCCGCCAGGCGGATGCTGCGCGGGATGACGGAGCGGAAGATCTTGTCGGGGAAATACCGGTACAGCTCCTGCAGGACTTCGTTGGAGAGCTTCGTGCGCGCGTCGAACATGGTGATGACGGCGCCCAATACCTCGAGCTCCGGTTTCAAATTCTCCTTGACCATGTTGATGGTGTTCATCAACTGGCCCATGCCCTCCAGCGCGAAGTATTCGGCCTGCACTGGGATGAGCACCGCGTCGGCCGCCACCAGGCCGTTCAGCGTAATGAGGCCGAGCGACGGCGGGTTGTCGATGATGACGTAGTCGAAGTCGTTGCGCACCCCCAGCAGCGCCTTGCGCAGGAAATGCTCGCGTTCTTCCGCGTTGACCAATTCGACATTGGCGCCGGAGAGGGCCTCCGTGGCGGGCAGGATCTTGAGCCCTGTGTGCGCCGTGTCCTGCACCACGTCCGAAAAGGCGCGCGTCCCTGCCATCAGCTCATATACGCCGCCCGGCATCGACGCGCGATCCAGGCCCAAACCGGAACTCGCATTGCCTTGCGGATCCAGATCGACCAGCAGCACGAACTTGCCGGCGTCCGCCAAAAACGCCGCCAGATTGACGGCCGTGGTGGTCTTGCCGACGCCGCCTTTTTGATTGACGACCGAAATCACGTGGGCCATAGCAGGCGCAGCTTTTAGCCTTTAGCTCAAGGTTCGCCTAACGGCTAATAGTATATCAAAGCAGGCCGAAGTGGCGCAGAGCCGCTTCAATTCCGGGCTTTTTCCTTATCCATGCCAGATCGATCAACGCCAGAGGCGTGTCCCACCACACGCGGGAGAACTCCTGGTCATGCGCGTCGAGATGGAACACGGTGTCCGGACGTATGCGCGCCAAAAAGAAACGGATCTCTTGGCCCACATACGTTCTTCGGTCTTCGGGGAGAGAATGCAGGTAGGCCTCGGGCCAGTCATAGCGAAAGGCGCCCGGGGCCTGCCCGATGAACGCGTACTCCTTTTTTGTGATGCCCAACTCTTCCCGGAGCTCGCGCGCGGCGGCATCTTCGGGGGTCTCGCCTGGGTCGATGCCACCTTGAACGGTTTGAACCGCCCGTCTTCCGGCCCCGGACGTCGGATGGAGACGCTGGCAAAGCAGCACGCGGCCTCCGCCATCCGTAACGACAACGCCAACGGCAGGACGATAGCGCTTGGCAAATGCCCCAGACATAGCGGGGGCATGATAGCATGCGGACGCCATTCCCACAGGAGGGGAAAACCTGGACGAAAATGGTTCATGTTGCTATGATTTTGCCGCCGTGTTTGGCTCAAAGAGCCGGGCGAGTGGCGGAACTGGTATACGCGCAGGACTCAAAATCCTGTGTCCGCAAGGGCATGAGGGTTCGATTCCCTCCTCGCCCACCATCCCAACGCGGCTTGGCCTATCCTTGTCAAAGATGCGGGTTTCCGATATCATTCGGGCACCCAATTGAGGCTGGGTAGCTCAGTTGGTTAGAGCGAGGGACTCATAAGCCCTAGGTCGGCGGTTCGATTCCGCCCCCAGCTACCAAAATCTTTCTAAAATCGCGGTCTGCCGGCTTGCGGCTCCGCGCCCTCCGTCAGCGTACGTCTTGGTACGTCTCCGTCGGGTACTCGCCGCGCGCCGGCGTCCCGTCGATTTTAGAAAGATTTTCAACCATTCGACGCGGGGTAGAGCAGCCAGGCAGCTCGCCGGGCTCATAACCCGGAGGTCGCCGGTTCAAATCCGGCCCCCGCAACCAGAACATCCTCTCACACCCGTGAGGGGATTTTCTGTTGCTTGAGCCATATATTTGGACAGATGACTTCCGGTTTATGTCTAAGTTCCAGACACGACGGAACAGCTGCCGACCGCCTGCTGACCAAAAAACTTCATTTCGGGCATCTCGTCCGCCGTAGACGGAGGTGCCCGAGCATGTCTGCATCGGGCTCGAGGAGGGATCGCACGCCGCGGCGCGCGAGATGCCGATGATGGCGCAGGAGAGGCAAGCTGTCGCCGTCTACAACTTGTTCACGAATGCCGTGAAAGAGTCCCCGTCCCGGCTTGCCTCCGCGAGCCGGCGGACCCTCAAGCCCGTGAAGGCACGGGCTTCTGAGACCTGCGCGTACCGATTTTTCCGATCCGGGTGGTGGGCAAGGAGGGACTCGAACCCTCAAGCCCGTGAAGGCACAGGCTTCTGAGACCTGCGCGTATACCAGTTCCGCCACTTGCCCTTCATCCGGGTCGGATGCGCCGATGAAGATGTTTACTTGAGCTTCCATCTCGTCTTCACGTACCAATCCGCCACGTCCGAGAAACGGTCGGAAGGGACCCGGATGCGCTCAAGCGACGCGCCTTTCACGTCTGCCCCGAGACCGTACGCATAGGTCGGGCGGTAGAGGAACACGGCCGGGACGTCATTCATGACCTGCGTATCGAACGCCTCGTAGTCCTGCGCCCGGGCGGCCGGATCCGATTCCCCGCGCGCTTTTACCAGCAAATCGTCCGCGCCTTTCACGGCGTAGTCCGCGAGGTTCAATCCCTTCATCGTCGCCTGGGACGAATGCCAGAACGGATACGGATCCGGATTGTCGCTGTAAAAAAGGCTGACGAGGAGAAGATCGAAGCTGCGCGTCTCAAGCGTGGTCTTCGCCAAGTCCTGCGCATCCACGGCCGAGATCTGCACCTTTATGCCGATGGCGGAGAGCTCAGTCGCGATGGTCTGGGCGGCTTGCAGGAATTCGGGCGTCTGGACCGTGGTCAGGGTAAAGGAAAGCGCGCGGTCTGTCGAGGGTTTCGCGCCTTTCTTTGATCCCGGGGCAGGTTTTTGCAGGCGGACGTCGCTGCCGTCCGGTTTTGCATAACCGGCATCATCCAGCAGTTTGTTTGCGGCGATCGGATCGGGGGCGGGAATCGCCGGGGGCGCGAGACCGTCGAGCGCCTCATCCAGCACGGGTCCGACAATGGGTTCCGCCTGCCCTCCGACGGCATTCTGCATAATCGCCCGGCGGTCGAGCGCGAGAGCGATCGCCTGGCGCACGGCCTTGTCCTTGAAAGCCGTCTGCCGGTCCTGATTGAAGAACAGAATCGTCTGCTGCGGGATTTCCGGGCGCAGCAACTGCAGGGCCTTCGTCTTTTGCGCCTCCGCCTCAAGTTCCGGCGGAACATAGGCGACCCCTTCCGCGCTTCTGGTCTCAACGGCTTTCAAAGCGCTTTGCGCATCGTCGTAGAACTTGAACGTCAGCGTGTCGATGAGCGGCTTGGCCCCGTAGTAGCCGGCATTGCGCTCAAGCGTGTAGGAGCGGATATTCCCGTTCCTGTCCTTTTCAAATTCCTTGAACCGATACGGGCCGCTGCCGATCGGCTTCAGGTTATAGGCCGCGAGCGGCGTGTTCCGCGGAGCCACGTCGCTCCAAAGGTTGGAAGGAAGGATGCCGACGGTCAGAAAAGAAGGAAAGAAAGCATCCGGATCTTTCAGGCTGAACACGACGGTACGATCGTCCGTCTGCGAAATGTCCACGCCTTGGTACGTCCCCGCCAGGGGGCTTCGGTAGAGAGGATCCTGCAGGGCGCTGTACGTGAAGACGACGTCCTTGGCCTGCACCGGATCGCCGTTTTGGAATCGAGCGTCCGCCCGCATGGTGATCGTGTATGTCTTTCCGTCGGCGGACACATGGACATCCGACGCCAGGTCGTCGACAAGCGTTCCGTCCGCTTGGCGCCGCATCAGCCCCGAATACACCAAGCGCGCGATGTCCGCGTCCGGGTCATTGGAGGATGCATAAAGCGGGTTGACGAACTGCGGTTCGCCTACCAAGGCTTCCGTGTAGGAACCGCCGACGGCCGGAACATCCGCATGGTGCGCGAAAAAATACCAACCGCCCAGAAAAAGGACGGCGAGCACGACGGCCGTCCAGGCGCCGGCAAGCACGGATTTTTCGCGCCGCGTCAGAACGAGCCCCGCATGCGCCCACTGCCGCATGGTCGGGAACCGCTTCGTCTTGGAAACCGCAGCAACCTGGCGCAGGGCCAGGTCGCGATCCGTCTGCTGCAATGGCGGTCGTTTTCGGAACAGCATGGATGGGAACGACAGGACGCAGAGCGTAGAAGGCGTAGAAAACGTGGAATCGCTCGCCAGGATCGGGGGTCCGGCTCGCTCGTAGAAACGCTTCGTTTCTGGAATGCGACGTTTCTACGCCTTCTACAAGGCCGGTTCCGCCGGACGATTCTACGTCTTCTACGTCAATGCGTTCGTCTCTACACGAGGGCATGGGCGAGTGCCAGGCCGAAGAACAGGATGGCCAGCACGATGGTCGCCTGAAAGAGGCGCTTCTCAACGCCTCGCTTGGTGCGATAGACGTTGCCCTCGCCACCAAAGGCCATGCCAAGGCCCGTGCCGCGATCCTGCAGGAGGATGCTGGCGACCAAGAGGGCGGCGACGACAAGCTGGGCGATCGAAAGGATAAGGGAGAGGGACATAAGGTCAAAGGTGGAAAACATGCGAAGACTAGCAAACGGGGCTGTTTGCGTCAACGCCTTTTTCGCGGAGAGGCGAACCGCTTCATGCCGCGGCCGCTGACCCGCATGGCGGGGCGGCGCTTGCGTTCGCGGCGCCCGGCGCGTTCCCCCGCCTCGCGTTCCAGCTGTTCCGTACGTTCAGCGTCCATGCCGTTTCATGATATACTCAAAGCATTCTCTCCGCTACGTTCGCGCGGGATCCCGCGGAAGTGCGCGTCGCATATGCCCGACAAGCCCTCTTCGTTCAGTTCGCGTGCGGCGGCCGTCCTTACCGTGGGCGTTTTGGCGCTGCTGGTCTTTTTCACCTGGCGCGTCGTGTACTACATGAACCAAATCCGTACGGGAACGGTCGATCTCTCGACGTTCAAAAGTTCGAGCTTCACCCCGCTGGCGCACAAGCCGACTCTGCCGCCCGCTTCCGCCAGTCTTCCCCTGGAGCGCGCGGACGCGCCTTCGCTCGGTTCGCCGGGCGCCGCTTTGCATATTGTCGAGTTCGCGGATTTCGGCTGCCCGTTTTCCAAACAGGCCAGCTCGGTCGTCCGCGCCCTGGCGGCGAAATACCCCACCCGCTTGTATCTGACCTTCCGCCATTTTCCCATCACGGAGCTGCACCCGGCGGCCGAACGCGCCGCTGAGGCGGCGGAATGCGCCCGCGAACAGGGGAAGTTTTGGGAGTATCACGACAAGCTGTTCATCAACCAGGCGGACCAATCCGATGCGGCCTTGCTCCAGGACGCCCAGGAGGTCGGCTTGGACGCGTCCGCCTTTCAATCCTGTCTGGATTCCGGCCAAGAAGCGGCGCGCGTGAAAGAGGACATGGACGCCGGCCTGGCGGCGGGCGTTTCCGGGACGCCGACGTTCTTCTTTAACGGCGTGGCCGTGCCCGGCGCCATTCCTCTGGACGTCTTCGAACAGATCATCCTCCAGGCGACGCCGCCTGCGGCGAACGGATCCGCCGCTCCCTAGTCTGCGTATGCGCTTCGCCTGGCCCATCCTCGCCTTGTCCCTCCTGTTGCCGGCTGGCACGGTTTTTGCGCAGGCTCCTTCGTCCTGCACGTGCTATTGCTCTGCACCGGGCGGCGCAAAGGCCGCCGGCACCCCCGTGTCGGACGTGAGCGAATGCGACGCCGCCTGCGGGCAGATATCCTCGCAGCTGTCCTATGACAGCAAAGTCGTCGCATGCACCGCCGGCCAGCCATTCGACATCAAGGATTTCCCAACGTGCTTCAAGGATGAAAACGATTGCGCGTTCAATTGTTCCTCCGGGCCGAAGGTGGCGAACCAGCCGCAGGAAGAGAGCGTGTTCGACTCCTCGCAGCCGCCGGTTTGTCCCGTCGGGTACCATTATTGCTACTGCGTGGGCAAGAATTACCCGCTGGAAATTCCCATCGGCGCAAACACCACCGTCAAGGACGTCGGCGACTACGTGCAGACGATCTACCATTACCTCCTCGGAATCTCCATCATCGTGGCCGTCGTCATGGTGATGATCGGCGGGCTGCAGTACTTGCTGACCGCGAGCGGCTCCGGCGGCGTGTCGGAAGCCAAGACCAAGATCACGAACGCCGTCGTCGGGCTCGTCCTGCTCTTCGGCGCCGCCGTCATCCTGCAGACGGTCAATCCGCAGCTGCTCAATCTGGAAATCCCGCGCCTGCCGGTACAGAGGAAGATCGTCCCTGTAAAGGAGATCATCGGAAATTGTGAGGATTATACGGATCAGGCAAGCTGCGAGGCGGACGCTCAACACGTGGGGAAGAACGGATGTCTTTGGTTCAATGCCACTGGCGTGAGCGCAGGAACGGTAGGTACGGTCGTCGGAGCCATATCACCTGTTCCAGGAGGATCAGCGATTGGAAATGCCGTCGGCAACGCTGTCGGGGGATATGTGGGAGGCGTAAGCCATTGCGAGCCGGCGGCCCCCACCGGGGGAAATGGCCAACTCTGCAAAGCAGATGGAACCTGCACTTCAGGTTTGAACTGCGTCCAAGCCCTTACTGCTCCTCCGCAGAGTCAACAGGGAAAAGTGTGCACCGACGGTCAGATCAATTCGCCGTGCGCATCCTACCGCGATTGCAAGAACGGAGGGAAATGCGCAAATAATTGGTGTGCGGCGAAAACAGGGAATCCACAAGGAGGGAACTGTTCACAAGATACTGATTGTGCAACACCGTTGGTCTGTAAATATCACTCCTGTGCCTCGGCTGCTCCGATGGGGAATGGCGGACATTGCGTGACAAAATCCGATTGCACGGACTCGCCAAAATTCGGCTGCTTAAAACCTTCCGACGGTGACTGTTCTAGAGGTGCATGCCAATGCAGTGATGGGGGTCCCGGGGCGCCCTGCTACACCGATGGCCAATGCAATTCCAGCGCCTGTGCAGGTGCCGGCCCGAACGGTTCATCCCTCGGCCGTTGCCATTAGCCTGCGCCCCTTGCCCGTCTTCAAGAGAGGTGTTAGACTCCCACGCGACTTTATCCGTGGGAGTTTCCTTATGTCGCAAGAGTTCATCTCCGTGCGCGGCGCGCGGGTGCACAATCTCAAGAACGTTTCCGTCGACATCCCGAAGAACAAGCTGGTGGTCATCACCGGACTGTCCGGCTCGGGCAAATCATCGCTTGCCTTCGACACGATCTTCGCGGAAGGGCAGCGCCGGTACATGGAGTCGCTGTCGTCCTATGCGCGGCAATTCCTGGAGCTTCAGGACAAGCCGGACGTGGACGAGATCCTCGGCCTGTCTCCGACGATCGCGATCGACCAGAAGTCCTCGTCGCACAATCCGCGCTCGACGGTCGGCACGGTGACCGAGATTTACGATTTCCTGCGCGTGCTCTTCGCGCGCGCCGGAACGCCGCATTGTCCCAAATGCGGCGTGGAGGTGCACGAGCAGACGCCGGACCAGCTCGTGGCCCGCGTCGCGGCCGAAGCCGGCAAAGGAGCCGTCCTGCTCCTGGCGCCGGTCGTGCGCGAGCAGAAGGGCGAACATCGACAGGTATTCGCCGCCGCCACCGCGGCCGGTTTCTCGCGCGTGCGCTTCGACGGATTCCCGATGGACGTCGAGGAGGCCGCGGCCATGCGCAAGGACAAAAAGAAGCCGCATTCCGTCGACGTGGTCGTCGCGGAGCTGGACGCCTCCATGAACATGCCGAAAGCCCAGCTGACGGAGCTGGTGAAGAAGGCGCTGGAGTACGGCAACGGGCTTATCATCGTCCTGAACGACGATACGGGCGACGAGCTCCTGCTGTCGCAGAGCTTCAGCTGCCCCAAGTGCGGCTTGAACCTGCCCAAGCCCGAGCCGCGCCTGTTCTCGTTCAACTCCCCGCACGGCGCGTGCCCCGAATGCACCGGCCTCGGCCTCAAGCTCGTGCTGGAGCCGGAATTGGTGATCCCGAACCCGAAGCTCACGTTCGCGGAAGGCGCCGTACGCCCGTGGACGCGCATCGCCGGCAATCAGACGAGCTACCTGCGCCTCTTGGAGACCATGGGCAGGAAGCACAAGATCTCCGTGCACGTGCCCGTGGCGTCCCTTTCGAAGGACAAGCTGCAACTCGTGCTCTACGGCACGGGCAATGAGACATACGCGTTCGACGGCCAGGAAGTGACGTACCCGGGCGTCCTAGCGCAGCTGGAACAGAAGTACAAGGAAACGGATTCGGACTACGTGCGGCATGAGTTGGAGACGTACATGCGCACGATGGTGTGTCCGGCCTGCCAAGGGAAACGCCTGCGCCCCGAGGTCCTGGCCGTCATGATCGACGGCCGCTCGATTTCCGACGTGACGGGCCAGTCGATCGAGGACGTGCACGCGTTTTTCCGCCCCTACGCCTCCGGCGGGAAGATGAAAAAGGCGAAACCGCCGACGCGCGCGGCCAAGGCTTTGAAAAAGGCGGAATCCGCGCCGTCCGCCGAAGCGCTCGTGACGGAACGCGTCGCGAAGGAGATCGTCGCGCGCCTCGCGCATTTGCTGGACGTGGGGCTCGGCTACCTGACGCTCGACCGCAGCGCGATGACGCTTTCGGGCGGGGAGGCGCAGCGCGTGCGCCTGGCCACCCAGCTCGGGTCGGCCCTTTCGGGCGTCATCTACATCCTCGACGAACCGTCCATCGGGCTGCATGCGCGCGACAACGCCCAGCTCATCGCGACCATCAAGCAGCTGCAGGCGCTCGGCAATTCCGTCATCGTCGTGGAGCACGACGAGGCGATGATCCGCGCCGCGGACTACGTCTTCGACGTCGGACCCGGGGCGGGCGAGTACGGCGGGGAGATCGTCTCGGAAGGCACGCCTGCCGAAATGAAAAAAGACCCGGAATCGCTGACCGGCCAGTACCTCTCGGGCAAGAAATCCATCGCGCCGCCCAAAAAATACCGCCGAGGCAACGGCAAGAGAATCACCGTGCAGGGAGCCACCGCCTTCAACTTGAAAAATGTCACGGTGGACATCCCGCTCGGCAGGCTCGTGGCGGTTACGGGCGTGTCCGGCTCCGGCAAATCCACGCTGATCCTCGACATCCTCGGCAAGGCGTTGTCCAAACACTTCTACCGCACGAAGGAGTATCCGGGCGACCACAAGGCCATCAAGGGGCTGGAGCACATCGACAAGGTCGTGGCCGTGGACCAGTCGCCGATCGGCCGCACGCCGCGCTCCAATCCGGCGACGTACACCGGCGTGTTCACGGCCGTGCGCGACTTGTTCACGCAGGTGCCGGAGGCGAAGCTCAAGAATTTCGACGCGGGAAAGTTCAGCTTCAACGTGAAGGGAGGGGGCCGCTGCGAGGCGTGCGCCGGCGAAGGCATGCGGCGTATCGAGATGCAATTCATGCCGGACGTGTACGTCGAGTGTCCGGAATGCCGCGGCACGCGCTACAACCAGGACGTGCTGGAAGTGCATTACAAGGGCAAGAACATTGCGGACGTGCTCAATATGACGGTGGAAGAGGCCCGCCGCTTCTTCGCGGACCAGTCGTCCGTGTTCGAGAAACTTCACGTCCTGCACGAAGTCGGATTGGGGTATCTGCGCCTCGGCCAAAGCGCCACGACCCTTTCGGGCGGGGAGGCGCAGCGCGTCAAGCTCGCTACCGAGCTCTCACGCCGCGCCACGGGGCGGACGCTCTACATCCTCGACGAGCCGACCACGGGGCTGCACTTCGACGATATCAAGCGACTGCTCGGCGTCCTGCAGCAGCTGGTGGACAAGGGCAACACGGTGGTGACGATCGAGCACAACCTGGACGTCATCAAATGCGCTGATTGGGTCATCGACATGGGTCCGGACGGCGGGGATAAGGGCGGGACCGTCGTGGCGGAGGGCACGCCGAAGGAAGTGGCGGCCGTGAATGCGAGCGCCACGGGCGCTTATCTGAAACCCATGCTCAAATAATACGGCCACGGAAAAACAGGGGTTCTTCCCTGTTTTTTCGTCTGTAAATGAAAAAAGGGCTTTTCAAGCGTTGACGGAGGGTTACGAGTATGCTATCATCCATCCTTCAGTTTTTGCGCTGGAGACACATTAAAACCTTCTTCCCTATGACCAAGAAGATTCTCTTGGCGGCCGCCGGCCTGCTCGTGTCCGTCAACCCGCTTCTGCCGTCCGTCTCCGCGACCGGCAACGGGTGGGCGCCCGCTCCCGCCGCCGCCGCCTGGAGCTACAACGGCTATACCGTTCAGCAGATCGCCTCTTCTTCCCGCATCATCGGGCCCTTGGCCATCGGCGGCGCGGTTCTTACGGCCGAGGCTCCCGCCGCGTGCCTGGGTGACGCCTGCAACGCCTTGACGGTCTCCGTGTACAGGAACGGCGTTCGCACGCAGGCAACCGGCATCCCGTCTTCCGCGCTTTCCGCCGACCGTTACGCGAAGAACGGCAACCGCTTGATCTACGCCAAGCCGACGGCCGACGGCGTGTTTGCCGTCTACGAGCTGTCCCTCGACACCGGCATCGAGACCACGCTTTTCTCCGGCGTGTCCATTCCCGGCGGCAGCAACGTCGATGTCATGGCGGACCACGCGGGCACGTACTTCCTGACGGCGGACATCCGCTTCTCCAACGCCGACACGGCGTTCACCCAGCGCGCCCTGTACGTGTGGGACCCCGCCGCGCGCGCCGCGCGCCCGGCCGTCGGACCCGCCAACGAGGAAGACCGTCGCTTCGAGCTTCTCGACGTCCGCAACGGCGTCGCGCTCGTCACCATGGGATTTCCCGACGGTTCCCGCCAGCTGTGGCTGGAAGATTCCAACAACATCGATTACGACGGCGGCAGGGCGACGGCCGTCCCGAAGACGTGGGTGGACGCCCATGGCACCATCCAGTACGGCCGCTTCCTGCCGGACGGCGGCATCGAGTTCTTCGAAAACTTCTCGCATGAAACATGGCATCCCGGCGACGCGGCTCCGACGGCCGGCGGCCAGCAGGTCACGTGGTATCATCCGGCGTCCGAGGCCGTGAAACTCGACGGCGCCTACCTGGCGTGGACCAATGCCGCGGATGAGCTGTACCTCAGCGACGGCACGACCGTGCGCGACGTGGGCGTCGCCCCGGGGAACACGTTCGCCCTTGAGGGCGGCACGCTGTATTTCCACGGCGCATCGTATGACATCGCCCATCAATCGACGTCCGACATGCCGTTTCCCGTAACGGACGTCCATGACATTTCCCTGGCCGGCGTCGACCAGGCGCACAACGTCTATCTGTCGTCCGGCTCCGTGAGCCTGAAGGTCGGCTACGGCACGTCGCCAGCCGTCTCCGATCCACAGCACGTTTACTGGCGCGGCGCGGACGGCCACGTCTATGTCGCCGCCCTCTCGGCCAATCCCGCCTATAGCGCCCAGGCGCTGCACACGGCGGATGACCCGACGGTCTATCTCGTGACGGCGGACGGCATCCGCCACGCCATCCCGAACGAGCAGGTGTATTTCTCCTGGTTCCCGGACTGGTCAAGCGTGAAGGTCGTCTCCGCGGACACGCTGGCGAGCCATCCATTGGGCCGTCCCGCCACGTTCGCCGTCGGCGCCCTGCTCAAATTGTCCGGCGATACGCGTGTGTATGCGCTCGCCAAGGACGGGACGCTGCGCCACATCATGAACGCGGAGACGGGCTACGGCCTGTTCGGAGAAACATGGTATAGCCGCATCATCACCGTTTCCCCGGAGACCTTCACGGCCTATCCGCTCGGCGCCCCGCTCATGTCGGCAGCCGACGGCGCGAACGCGTTCTGACAAACGGATCCTTCGTCCCGTGATCGGGACTCAGGATGCGCCTACGGTGCATCCGCACGCCGAATAAAACTCCCCGACGATGGCGGGGAGTTTTGCGTTTAGGCCTTGGCGGCCGCTTTCTTTTCCTTGAGCTGGCGGCTGAAGGGCTTCTTCGGATTTGCCAGATAGGTGAGTTTCGCGCGACGCACCTTGGCGGCCTTCACGAACTCGACCTTGTTCACGATTGGCGACGACAGCGGGTATATTTTCTCCACGCCGTAGCCGCCAGACATCTTGCGGACGGTGAACGTCTTTGAACGTCCCGCGCCGCGCACCCCGAGGACGAGGCCCTCGAAAACCTGCACGCGCTGGCGCTCCTCGCCTTTGTTGTTGACGTCCTTGATGAGCTCATGGACGCGCACGGTGTAGCCGGGCTTGAGGCCGGCCATGCCGACGAGCTTTTCATTTTCCATACGATGTTTCCCCAATCTCCCAGAGGACCGCATCGCCTTAAGCGGGCGAATCAGCGTTCATCGAAGCGGCGGAATGTGCGGGAAGGGTAACGGACGGGCGGCCGTTCGTCAAGCGCCGGCCTTCCGGCGCACGGCCTCCAGGATGCGGGCTGCGGTTTCTTCCGGCGGCACGCGCGTCGTGTCGATGACGAGGTCGTAATTGGCGTGGTCGTGGAAATCCACGCCGTAATACTTTTGATAGCGGCGGACGTCGGAAGCCACGCGCGCGGCCATGGTGTCCGCCGCTTCCTTGGCGGACCCGTAGACCGGCTCGTCCGTGCGGCGATGCGTCAGCTGGGCGCGGTAGATGCGCTCGCCGGCGACGGCCGGGTCGGCGTCGAGGAAGACCTTGAAGGACGAAGGGATGAAATGCCAGGAGAGCCGTCCCTCAACGATGCAGTCCTCGCCGCGTTCGCCGATCTTCGCCTGATAATCGTCTATGTCCCTGTCGGTGAACGCTTCTTTCTCGCCAAGCGCATTCAGCTGGTCGATCGTCAGACCGCGCTCCTGCGCCATCTTGCCGCGCAGGTCGCCGATCGAGTACCACGGCACGCCGAGCGCCGCCGAAAGCGCTTTGGCTGCGGTCGTCTTGCCGGATCCCGGCACGCCGGTGAGGGTGATGATCATAGGAGAGCAGTGTAGCACGGGGAGGCGTCAGCCATCAGCCGTCAGCCGTCAGCCATCAGCCGTCAGGCGGCAAGCTACTGGACCACAACTCGTTCGCGGCACGCAAAAAAAAGACGCATCCCGCGGATGCGTCCGTTCCTCTACGCCGCGTGCGGCGCCGTTTCTTTTCCGCCTCCGTCGAGCAACAGGAGGTAGTCGGTAAGGCCGGGACCTCGGTAGGGCGTCCAGTGCGGCGGCGTCCGCTGGTGGAACCATCCCTTGACGCGCGCATCGCCGATGACGAGCGTGAGGTCGCCCTTCTCGTCCGTCGGATCGAACGCGAGCGTCCCCGAACGCGTCTGCATCCACGACGTCAACTGCACTGAATCACCCAGGCCAGGGTGATGGCGTCTTCCTTCCACGAACCGATCAGTCAAAACCGCTCCTTTGTCGAAACGCCGTTGCGCGGCGATGCGCCCGACGTGCAGCGCGTCCGGCGATCCCGGGTCCGTCTCTTCGTGCCTATACGAGGCGCTCCTTCCGTACCGCACCAGGAGAAAGAGCTCGCCCGCGTGCGCCGCAAGCTCGGCGTCGAGCGCGCGGTGCTTCCGCTCTTGCTCGCTCGTGAAGTCCGGGCCGAAAGCGAGGACCAAGTAGTCGATCAGGAGATCGCCCGTCGATTCTTCGGTGCGCAGCCGCTGCTCCAGCTTCTGCTTTTCCTGCGCCAGCGTCGCCGTTTGGGCGCGCAGCCGTTCGAGCATTTCCCTCGCCGTTTCCATCTTCTCCTCCTCGCGGAACTTCCGCGCCGGCACCGTACGCCCGTCCGCCTGCGCGCGCAAGGGTGGCGTCAGCGCCGCGGGAGCGAGGCCAGCAGCGCCTGCAAATCCTCCGGCAGCGGCGCGGCGAAAGAGACGCGCGTGCCGTCGGGCAAATCAAAGGACAAACTCGACGCGTGCAGGAACACGCGGTTGAGCGCGATGGGACGGATGTGGCGCATGTGCGCCTTCTTGTAGAGCGGATCGCCCACGAGCGGATGGTTGATGGCGAAGAAGTGCGTGCGGATCTGGTGCGTGCGGCCGGTGTGCGTGCGCACGTCCACCAAGGTCGCCGTCTTCAGCCGCTCCGCGACGTCGTATTCCGTCACGGCTTCTTTCCCCTCCTGCGATTCGGGCCGCGCCACCATGCGCCCGCGGCCGCGCGAGCGCGCGATCTTCAGGCGGATGACGTCGTGATCCTTCGACAGCGCGCCATAGCACAGCGCGACGTAGTGCTTTTCCGTTTCGTGCGCGGCAAACTGGCGTTTCAGCGACGCGAAGGCCGGCGGCGTCTTGGCGACGACCATGAGGCCGGAAACGTCCTTGTCCAGCCGGTGCACGATGCCCGGGCGCAGCGGATCGTCGCCGATCGCGGCGATCTTTTTGTCATGGGCCACGGCGGCTCCTGCCACGGTCGGGACTTCTTCATCCGCGCGGTTTGGATGGACGAGCAGCCCCGCCGGCTTGTTCACCACCAACACGTCGTCGTTCTCGAAGACGATGTCGAGCTTCGGGAGCGCGGCCTTGGCGTACACGGGCTCTCTGACGTCTTCGACGGACAGCTCGTCGCCCGCCTTGGCCTGCGCGTGCGCGATCGCCGGCTTGCCGCCGCGCATGACGGCGCCCTGCTTGAACAGCGCCTGCGCACGGCGGCGCGAAACGCCAAGGCGCGCCGCGAGCAGGATGTCGAGGCGCGTGCCGGCTTCCTCGTGCGTGATGATGAACGGCGGCATGTCAGAAGAACAAGGTGAGGCTTCGATACAGGATGCCGTACAGGATGACAAGGATGACCCCGGCGTAAATCAGATGCTCGGAACCCATGGTGCCGTTGTGGTCGTGGCTGCGCTTCGCCTCGTGGTGCAGCAGGAACCCGACGATGATGAGGAAGACGCCGATGAAGAGAAACGGCATAGGGCTTGCTTCGCAAGAAGATCCAAAGGAGGCAAAGAACCAAGATTCAAGATTTTGTTTTTCTCATGGTGGGTCCGCTTGGATTCGAACCAAGGACCATCGAGGTATAAGCTCGACGCTCTAACCAACTGAGCTACGGACCCGCATGAGACCCATTCTAGGCGCGGCCCCGGCGTTTGTGAAGGCCGTTTTTCGTCTATGCCACGCGCTTTTGCCGATGCCGCCGGTTGATCCTCGCCGACGGAACGACTATGCTGGGAGCGCTATGGGAACGGACTTGGCTTGGCTGACGGGCGTCCTCGCGTTCTTTTGGTTCCTGCTCTACTGGATTCTCGGCGGCGTGGCGTTCGCGCTGCTCCTTTTGCTGCGTTTGAGCCGCATCCGTAAAGTGCGCTTCGGCTGTCTCTTCACGCTCTACGCGCTCGCCGTGGCTGTGACGGCGGCATATGGCGGCGTGCGCTATTCGCACGAGGCGATCGGCCAATGCCTGGCGGAGGCCGACAATCGCGCTCAAGTCGTCACGGCGATTTTCGGCTGCGGCGGCATCGGCATCATCGGCGCCTTCGTCCTTGGCGCCTCGGCCATTCTGTTCGGCGGGCTCTTCCTCCTGCTCATTTCGCGGCGGCATCGCGCCGTCGGCGGGCCGCCCGTGGCGGAAGCGCCGTCGGGCCAGCCCGCGCACCGGTATTTCTGAATCCGTTGACAGACGCACGGCAATCGCATATCATGCGCGCGCCCGTTGAGGGCGGCTAGCTCAGTTGGTTAGAGCGTCACATTGACATTGTGAAGGTCAGAGGTTCGAATCCTCTGCCGCCCACCATCAACCTGTCTTCGGACCGAAAAAGTCCAAATGGAAACGCGCCAATCGGTCCGCCTGATGGCGCGTTTTCCGTCGGCTGGAGCAAGGCCGACCGTCGAGCCGGCAAGGCATCCATCTGTCGGCGGCGTCTGCGATCGCACGAGCGTGCGCCGCATCGGCTGGCACGTCCTGCGGCATTCGTTCGCGTCGCAATTTGCCGGAGCAGCGGTGCCGATGCCGGCGGTGCAACAGCTCCTCGGGCACTCGACCATCAACATGACGATGCGCTACGCGCACGCGGCTCCGTCCATCCTCCGCGACGCCGTTTCCGTCCTCGATCGGATCGCCCAAGAAGCCCGTCTACGGCAACACTTAGGGCAACACCAGGCCGTTTCCGTACATGCCTGAGGCGTCTGACAACGGTTTGAAGGCTCCGACTTCTCCGCTTCGCACACACAAAAATCCCGACCATACAAGGTCGGGATCTCTGTGGTGCGGACGGAGGGATTTGAACCCTCAATCCCTTGCGGGCGCCAGCCCCTCAAGCTGGTGCGTATACCAATTCCGCCACGTCCGCGCGTGCGGCGCCAGGATCATAACGGATGATCGGCGGAAGATCAAGAAGCGGCGCCGGGATGCGTGGCCGCGCCGCCGAATTGCCGGTTGCGGCCGGTGATCACTTTGAAACAGCGCGGCTCCACGGCCACGTCGAAGCGCGTGGCCGTCAACGGCTCGCCGTCGGCGCTCAGGGCGATCGGCTCATCGCTGCGGATCTCGAACGAGGGCGAGGGGATGACGGACGTCGCCGTGCGCGGACGGCGGAACCATCCGCCCGGTATCGGCACGCGCAGCACGGCCTCCAGGCAGCCATCCGTCGGAATGGCCGTGTGGCCGGCGGCCGGATCCATGCCGGCGCCGAGATTCAGGATTTCCAATGTCGCCGGCGCGGACGGCTTCACGCGGAACCCGTCGCAGACAAGTTCCGCCAGGAATGCTTCCGCATACAACCCGTTCAGGAACCGCCGGCCGTTCACGGCGCCCAAATCAATCGTCTCCACGATGCGCGCGGACAGCACGTCGCAGGCAGGAAGCCCAGGCGGAACGCCGAACATGCGCGCCAAGGCGTCCGGCGTCCCCATGGGAATAAGCCCGAGCGTCGCCTTCCCTTCGGCCACGACGTCAAGCACCTTGCGCACGGTCGAATCGTCGCCGACGGCGACCACCGTGTTCACGCCCCGCCGGATCTCGTCGCGAATCATTTCTCCCGGGTCGCGAAAAAGGGCGAGGCGGGCGACCTTGCCGGAGAGCCCCAGGTCCGTCACGCGGTTTTCGATCTGGATGATATCCTTCTCGAACCGCTTCTCCTGGATGAAATCGTCGTAGATGTAGAGGTACACACGAACAAACCGACGGGTGCCCCCATCGGTCCAAAGCCCTACGCCTCGTCCTCCTCCGCCTCCTTGCCCATGGCGACGCGCCCGTTCACCTGGGCGCCGGCGGCCACCGACAGGACGCGGGCGGACACGTCGCCGTCCACGCGCGACGTCTCAAGCAATTCCAGCCGGTCTTCCACCTGCAGGTTCCCACGGATGCGCCCGGCCACGACGGCCGACTGCGCCTGCACGTTCGCCTCGATCGCCGCCGTCTCGCCCACGCGCAAAGCGCTGGCCGTGCGGATGGTCCCGGCCACTTCCCCGTCGATCACCACGTCGCCCTGGCTCGCGAAATCCCCCTCGACCTTCACGCCCTGGGCGATGACGGTCTCCTGATGCTGGTTGTTCCCCATATTGGGCTTGCCGAACATATGACGAATGAAGCCCCCCTGTTGGGGGACAGTGTAGCATAGAATTTCCCCTTTGGGATCCTTCCCCCGCCTGCATGCAGGCGGGGTCAGCAGGCGGGGTCAGGATGACACGGCCTCCCGTTGGGGTCTGTCGTGTCACATCTCCTTCACCGTCTCCATCCCCAAGAGCGCCAAGCCGTTTTTCAAGACCTGCCCCGTGGCGGCGCACAATCCCAGGCGCTGCGCGACGATCTCGGCGCCTTCGTCGGAGAGGATGGGCACCTCGGCGTAGAACTCGGCAAAGCGCTTGGCGAGATCGAAGAGATATTGGGCCAGCAGCGACGGGCGCATCTGCGCGGCCGCGTCGAAGACGGCCTCGGGATAGGAAGCGAGGAAGATCAGCAGGCGCCGTTCGGGAAGCGCGGAGAGATGCGCGGCGGCGAAGGACGGCTTGGCGCGGCCGGCTTTCCTGAGCACGCTGGCGATGCGCGCCAAACTGTAGAGCAGGTACGGCCCGGTGCAGCCGTCGAAGGACAGCGCCTCATCCATGTCGAAGACGATTTTCCTGTCGGGATCCTGCTTGAGCATGCCGAAGCGGATGGCGGCGAAGGCGATTTTCCGCGCGGCGGCGTCGACGTCCTTCGGCGCCCAGTCGGGGTGCCGTTCGGCCGTCTCTTCGCGCGCATGCGCGATCATTTCGTCGCGGAAGAACTCGTAGCGGATGATCGTGCCCTTGCGCGAAGACATGGCGCCTTCCTTGAGCGTCACGAACTCATAGGACACGTGCGTGAGCTCCTCCGTTTTGCCCATCTTCCTGAGCGTGGCGAACAGCTGACTCATGGCGAGCGACTGGCGGCCGTCCACGACGTACAGGCTGCGCTGGGCGCGGAAATCCTGCTCCTTGCGCATCGCGAGCGCCAAATCCTTGGCGTTGTACAGAAGCGTCCCGTCGGATTTCACCAGCAGATTCACGCCGAGCCCTTCGGTTTCCAAATCGACGATCCACGCGCCCTGGCTGTGGAGTGCGAGGCCCCGCTTGATCAGCTGTTCGACGATGGCCTTTGTCTCGCCGATCAAGTCGCTCTCGTAATAAAACGTCTCAAGCGGCAGGCGCAGCTCCTTGAACACGGCCTTCATGGCCGCAAGCGACCACTGGCGCGTTTTCTTCCACAGCGCGCGGTACGGCCCGGTGCCTGCCTCGAGTTCGCGGTGCAGCGCCGAGACCTCCTGCTTGGCCGCCGGGTCCTCGGCCATCTTCGCCGTGGCCGCCGCGTACATCCGGCCCATGAACGTCACGGGGTCTTCGCCCTTTGGCGGCAACTCGCCTTGATGCAGGTGCTTGATGCCCCACAGGCACGCGGCGACATGCGCGCCAAGATCGTTGATGTAGGACACGGGCACCGTTTCGTAGCCGTTGGCCGACAGCAGGTTGGTCAGGGACTGGCCGAGGAAAAAATTGCGCAGGTGGCCGACGTGGATGTCCTTGTGCGTGTTCGGGTTGGCGTACTCGATGAGCACGCGCACGCCGCGCGGCTCTTCCGCCGTGCCGTAAGCCTCGCCTTTTTCCTTGATCTGCGCCAGGACGGCCGAGCCGAGCGCGGACGGATCAAACGTGAAGTTGACATACGGCCCTGCGGCGTCGACCGATCGGATGAATCCTTTCGGTCCGATCTTCGCGGCGATTTCCGACGCAATCTCCGTCGGCGGGCGCTTCAAACCCTTGGCCAAACCGAAGCACGGGAACGACGCGTCGCCCATGTCGGGGTTCGGCGGCACGGTCAAGTCGCCGATGTCCGGCGTGAACTCGCGGCCGACGGCCTTTTTCAATTCCGTGAGGATTTGCTGCTTGGCCTCGTGGAGCGCGTACATAGAAAATTCCTTCTCGTCATTGCGAGGAGCGATCAGAGCCGCAGGCCGACGATGTCGGCCGAAGCAATCCTGTTTTCCCTTCGTGTCATTCCGAGCGCAGCGAGGAATCTCGAGATCCTTCCCCCGCCTGCATGCAGGCGGGGTCAGGATGACACAAGGGAATAGTTGCAAGATTGCTTCGCTCCCTGCGGTCGCTCGCGGTGACGAGTTAAATCACGCGCACGAAGAACCGTTTGCCTTTTTGGATCACGTCGCCCGGCTTGGCCGCCGCCTCGATGTCTTTGACGACGGTGCCGTTCACCTTCACGCCGCCCTGCTCGATCTGTCGGCGGGCGTCGCCGCGCGACGCGCAGAGCGCAGCACCGACGAGCGCATCGAGCACGGTTGATGCCGCCACTTCCGGCATCTCATCCGGTGTTTCATGCTGGCGGAACGTTTTGACGAAGCTTTCCGCCGCGGCGTCCGCGGCCTCGCGGCCATGGAAAAACGCGACGATTTCGCGCGCCAAACGGTCCTTGGCGTCGCGCGGGTTGAGCGTTTCCGAGCTCAGTCCGCGGCTGATCGTCCGCAATTCGTCGCGCGGCACGTCGGTCAGGATCTCGAAGCCGGAAACGATCATGCCGTCCGGCCAGCTCATCACCTTGCCGTACATGTCTTCCGGCGCGTCGCCGAGCGTGATCATGTTGCCTTCGCTTTTGCCCATTTTCTTTCCCGTCGGATCCGTAAGCAGCTCCATGCCGATGACGAACTTTTCCATGCCCTTCAGATCCTTCATCAAATCGCGGCCGGCAAGCATGTTGAACGTCTGGTCATTGCCGCCGATCTCGCCGTCCGTGTCGAGCGCCACCGAATCATAGCCCTGCATCAACGGATACAGGAATTCATGCAGATAGATAGGCTTTGCCTCCTGCATGCGCCGCTCGAACATGTCGCGCTCAAGCATCTGTTGCACGGTGAAATGCGACGCGAGGTCCACGATTTCCGTCAGCGTCAGCTTGGAAAGCCATTCGCTGTTGAACCGCAGCTCGGCAGGGTTCTCGCCGTCGAAGCTGAGGATTTTGGATGCCTGCTGCTTGTAATTTTTGGCGTTCTCGAGCACTTCCTCGCGCGTGAGGCGCCGGCGCGTGGCCGTTTTGTCCGTCGGGTCGCCGATCATGCTCGTGAAGTCGCCGACGAGCAGCACGGCGCGGTGCCCCATCTCCTGCCAGCGCCGCAGTTTGCGCAGGGTGATGGCGTGACCAAGGTGCAAGGACGGTCCCGTGGCGTCGATGCCGAGGTACAGGGTCAAGCGCTTGCCCTCCGCGAGGCGCGCGCGCAAAAAATCTTCCGACGGGAAGATCTTTTCAACGCCGCGGGTGAGAAATTCGTCGAGGTTGGAGACGGTTTCCGTAGCCATAACGTTCGTATCGTAGCCAAAAGAGACGGAAACCGCAATGATTCGCGCAAAGACCGCCCCGGCCGGGGCGGATTTGCTCACACGAGCGCGTTCAGCTGTTTTTCCAGCTCCTGCCGCTTCACCTGCGCCTCCGCGAACTTGGCGCGCATCGAATCGACGACCTGTACAGGCGCCTTCGACACGAACTCGGCGTTCGCGAGCTTCGCCTGCGTCGCCGTAACGTAGGCACGCAGCGCGTCAAGCTCCTTTGCGAGCCGCGCGCGCTCCTTGCCGGCGTCGACGGCGGGCAGATAGACGACGACATTCGCCGTCGCAACGCTGTTTTGACCCGTCGCATCCTTGGCGCGGGCCCGAGCGAGCGCATGCACAATGGACGCCTGCTCGGCGACGACGGCATCCGTCAGTTTCACACCGACCGTTTCCGTCGGTGCCACTTTGTTCGCCGCGCGCAGGTTGCGGATGTCCACGATGGCCTCCTGCACCTTGGCAAAATCGCGCTCGGCTTCTTCGTCGACGCGGTTCACCGCTTCCGGCCACGCGGCGACCATCAGGAAACGCGGACCCCTCTGTCCGGCTTCGCCGGACGTTCCCCCCTTGGCAGGGGGGGACGCGTGCACGTGCTTCCAAATCTCTTCGGTCACGAATGGCATGAACGGGTGCCACAGCACGAGCAGACGCGACAGGATGAAGAGCAAGTTGGCCTCCGTCGAAACCGCGAGCGTCGGATTCTGTTTTTGGATTTTCGCAATCTCCAAATACCAGTCGGCGAAGTCGCCCCACGTGAAGTCGCGCAGTGTTTCTCCGGCCGACGAATACTCGAATTGTTCAAGATGCTTGGTCACCTGATCTTGCACGCGCGCAAAGCGCGAGAGGATCCATCGGTCCGCGAGCGTCTTCGCCTCCGGTTCTTTGCTGACGGCTGAAGGCTGACGGCTGAAGGCTGAAAACACGAACCGCGAAATATTCCACAGCTTGTTCGTGAAATTGCGGAAGCCGGCGACCTTCTCCTCGGAAAGCTTCATGTCGTTGCCCGGCGTTGAACCCAAAACGAGCGCAAGGCGCGTCGCGTCGGCGCCATACTTCGCGATCATGTCCACCGGATCGATGCCGTTGCCGAGCGACTTCGACATCTTGCGTCCCTGCTCGTCGCGCACCAGGCCGTGCAGGTACACGGTCTCAAAGGGAATCTCGCCGATGGCGTACGTCGTCATCAGGATCATGCGCGCCACCCAGAAGAAGATGATGTCGTAGCCCGTTTCGAGCACGGACGTCGGGTGGAAGGTTTGAAAATCCGGACTCTGCGCGAGCCAGGCGCGGAGGTCGTCTGTTTGGACGTCCTTGTTGAGCAGCGTCGAGAACGTCCACAAGCCGGAGCTGAACCACGTGTCCAGCGTGTCTGGATCCTGCTCCACCGGTCCCTTGCAGGCCGGGCATTCCACGACGGGAACGGCACTGACGATCGACTGGCGACAGGCCTCCACGTTGCCGTGTTCCGGCCCGCACGCCTTGCAATACCACACCGGCACGCGGTGGCCGAACCAAATCTGGCGGCTGATGTTCCAATCGCGCAGATGATCGATCCAATGGAAATACGTCTTGTCGAAACGTTCCGGCACGATCTTCACCTGCCCCGTGCGCACGACATACTGCATCGCTTCCTTGAGCGTGACCTGCTGGCCGTCCTTGATCCCTTTGATCGGCGCGTGCGTCGACGCCTTGAACGCGAACGGCCGGTTCACGCCGATGAACCACTGGCGCATCGGCAAGGGCTCGATCGCGCCGCCGGAGCGCTGGGCGGTCGAGAGGTTCTGCGCCACGTCTTCCTTTTTTTGGATGAGCCCGTGCGCACGCAGCCAGTCGGTTGCCTTGGCGCGCGCGTCGAGCGTCGTGAGACCGGCCAGTTCGCCGGCGTCGGAGGTCATGCGTCCGTCCGTGTCGATCACTTGCCTGGACGGCAACTCGTGGCGCTGCGCAATCTCCGCGTCGATCAGACTGTGCGCCGGCGTCACGCCGACGGCGCCCGTGCCGAACGCCGGGTCGACCGCTTCGTCCGCGACGACCTTGATCGACAATTTCACGCCGCAGAACGTCGCCTCGAACGTTTTGCCAACGTATGCGGCGTAGCGCGCATCGTCGGGATGCACCGCGACGGCCGTGTCGCCGACTTTCGTCTCCGGACGCGTCGTGGAAATCGGGATCGGGAAGTCTTGGTCGTAGGTGAACGTGACGAGCATGGCCGTCGTTTCCTTGTAGATGATCTCGTCGTCGGAAATCACCGTCTGGCCGATCGGATCCCAGTTCACGACGCGGAAACCGCGGTAAATCAGCCCGTCGTCGTACATCTGTTTGAAGACGAGGTTCACCGCGCGGTTGCGCACGGCGTCAAACGTGTAGGCCTCGCGCGACCAATCCACGGACGCGCCCATCTTGCGCACCTGGCGGACGATGGTGTCGTGGCTTGCGGCGGCGAAGGCCTCCACGCGCTTCACGAACGCCTCGCGGCCGATGTCGTGGCGGTTCTTCCCTTCTTCTTTTTGCAGGAGGCCTTCGACCTTGGTCGACGTGGCGATCGCCGCATGGTCGGTGCCCGGCAGCCACAGCGTTTTCTTGCCGCGCAGACGCGCAAAGCGCACCATCAAGTCCTCGATGGCGAGTATGGCGGCGTGGCCCAAGTGCAGCGTGCCGGTGACGTTCGGCGGCGGGAGCACGATGGAAAAATATTCTTTCCGTTCGCCGGGCAGCGTGTCCGGATTGAACAAGCCGCTCTGCTCCCAGGCGGCGTAGATGTCGTCTTCGTATTTTTGCGGCTCGTAGGCCTTGGGTATTTCGCTCGGCATAACGAGCAAAGCTTAGAGGAACCGCGCTCGCTTGGCAACGAAAAAACCGCCCGGCGTCCACGAGAGGACGACGAGCGGCGAGTGTCAGCGGGCGGACGTCCCGACGTACGCCCTGATGAGCGCGTGGCGCGCGCGGGCGACCTCCTGCTTCCCCGACCCGCTCTTTCGCAAGCGCCAGGAAGGATCCGGCAGGTCGCCCAGGGAGGCATCGTGGAAGCACTTGGCGTAGTGCGTCCACTGCCGCGAGGCGGAGGGCGCCGTGCCGAGCAGCCGGTCGACGAGACGCTGGGTCGGCAGCGGCCGCAGCGCCATGTTGAAGCCCCGCAGCTCGTCGAGCACCATTTGCGCTGAGAAGACGCGCGAGAGGCGGCGGACGGCGGAAGCGATGGGCGAACCCTTCACCGTGCTCCAAATCAAGGCACGCTCGAGATCCGTGCGCACGTACCGGCGCTGCTCCTCGCGCGACAGCCGCACCCTCAGGCGCTTCGCTTGCGCCAGGAAGTTCTCGTCGTACGCGTTTGCGTCCAGCTGGCGCCGGATGAAGTCGGCGCCGAAACGCTCCTCGAGGCCGAAGTCGATGATGAACTGGAAGAACTCCTTACCGAGAACGCGACCGCTCGGCTGGGCGAGGAGCATTGCCTCCGCTTCGTCGCGGGTGAACGCCGTACGCCCGAGCACCTTCAGCGCCTCGTGGGCGAAGAAAACATGTCCCTTCCGCACCGTCCACGCGAGGAAGCGCTCGGTCAGATTCGTGTTTTCGCCCGGCTTGAAAGCCGCGAGCAACTGCTTCTCCGCGTCCGGCATTTCTCGCAGCGTCCATCGGACGCGCTCGACGCCGCCGTCGTACTCGATCTGGGCCTTTATGAACTGCCGGGGAACGAACGCGGGCGGAGAATCAGGAGGCGCGTCCCTCGCCTCGAGAGACCCCATCAACTTCTCCATGACCGAAGGGAAGCTCAGGTCATCGCTGAATTCCACAGCGAGTCTCCCCAGATCGCCCGCCGCGACGAGCATGCTGTGCAGAACGCTCGCGTCGCCGAGGTCTCGAAGAATGCGCGCGAGCGGATAGTCGAGCTTGACGCGGTCTTTCAACGCGGGCGCGCGGGCGAGCGGATGGCGGTATAGGCAGTCGCGGGCCGCCTGCAGCGGCGTGAAGCCGTTGGTGCGCGCCGCTTCCTCGATGCGCCTGCGCAGGTCAGTCTCGTCGAGGCCGACGTCGTTGTGAGCCGACCGCTCGAGCATCTCCCACAGTGCGAGCACGGCCTCGAATGCCGTGCGCGTCTTCTTCTTCCACAGGACGATGAACAGCGGCGGGAGCTCGGGCGCGAGCACGGGCAAGGACGACGGATCGGGCGCGGGCTTCTTGCTTCGGGGAGCCATGGCAACCTCGTGAAAAGGACGAACGGCGGAATGCCGTCCGCCCGTTCTTACTGCGGCTGCCGCGCCGCGTCAAGCCCCAAGCCTTGACAATCGTCCCCGCGCCGGCCTACCGTTCGTCCGCCGGTCCAGTGCGGCCGGCCAGAGGAGAACGACGATGGCGGACAAGACGATCAAGATGGTTCTGGCGGGCATCCCCACATGGGAGGCCCAGCCGACGTTCGAAGAATGGAAAGAGAGACTTCGGCACGCGAAGACGGTTGTGGACGGCATCGCGCTTCTGCACATGCTCCCGAAGCTGTTCTGGGAGGAACACGGCGGCGCCGCCCGATTCCTTCTGGAGCTCGTCGACGCGTGGAAGGAAGATTGGTGTGAGGCGTGCAACAAGGGCTACGTCAACTGCCGTCACGGTGCGTTTTGGAAGAAGGCTTGCGACGTTTTGGCGTTCGAGCTTTTTACCTCCTCGTCGTCGCCGACCGAGGTTCCGTGGTGGAGGCTCGTCGACGACCGCACCTTCCATCCCGATCCGACCGCATACGCGCTGATGCTGCGCGTCCTTGCGAAGAGTGCCTTCCGGAGTGATCGACCGAAGATCGTGCGGCAGTTCGTGCACCACAGCCTCGCCGTCGTCCACAATCATCCGTCTGGGATCTCGCCGCACGTCGCGCAAGCCGTGGACGGCCATCTCGTCCCGCTGCTCAAGCTCGGCGGTTCAGATCTCGTTCGCATCGACGATCCAAGCGAGGAGATGCACGAAGCCTTGCGCACGATCGTCTTCGAGGCAGACAAGGACGGCTGGAAGCCGACGTCGATCGAGGAAGCCATCACGAAATACGACCGGCAGCCGTACGCCATCAAGTTGTTGGTCATGAACGTGTGTTGGGAACAGCAAGCGAAGCACAAGCGCTAACTGCCGTCACGCGACATGCCGCCAGCCCGACGCTCGGGCCGGCGGATTTTTTGTCCACGAAAAACGGACAGGCGGCGGACCAGGATTTCTTGACGCGTTTTCGCGCGCCGGATACGATGCGCCATTCCCATGCTTGGGTTTTCGAGAGGAGCAAGCTGCCGACGGCAAGAAATCAGGGAGGAACTCCCCCGCGATTTTCCCCGCTTGCTCCAAGCTCCTTGTTGCAAGCTACTTTGCCCCCCATGGCCCTCGGCAGCACCCAATCCGTCCTCGAAGCCCTCAAGCGGAGCGACCGCCCGCTTTTGTGCGTTCCCGTGGGCGCCGGCGCGGACGGCTACGCCTCGGCGCTCGGCTTCGCCCGCGTGCTCAAGGCCCTGGGCAAGAAGGCCGACATCCTCGCCGCCGAGCCCGCGCCCGCCGCGCTCTCCTTCCTTGCCGGCCACGGCGGCATCCAGACGCAGTTCCACGACCTGCGCCGCTTCACCATCGAGCTGGACGCGTCCAAAACCAAAGTGAAGGAACTTACCTACGAGGTGAAGGACGGCAAGCTCCTGATCCACGTCCAGCCCGCGTCCGGTTCCTGGCATCCGAAAGACGTGCGCGTGAACGACGCCGGCTTCCGCTACGATCTCGTCGTCTGCTTCGGCGCGCCGGATCTGGAAAGCTGCGGCGAGGCGTATCGCGCGCATCCGGACTTTTTCTTCGCGACGCCGATCGTGAACATCGACCACGCGCCGGAAAACGAGCATTACGGCGCACTGAACATCGTGGACCTGACGGCGTCGGCCTGCGGCGAAGTGTGCTTCGATCTCGTCGAATCCATCGATCCGAACCTGCTGGACGAGGAAGCGGCCACGGCATTCCTGACGGGCATCATCGCCAAGACGCGCAGCTTCAAGCGGCCGAACGTGACGCCGAAGACCATGGCCGCCGCGGGCAAGCTCGTGGCGCGCGGCGCGCGGCGCGAAGAGGCCGTGATGGCGCTGTACCGCACGCGCTCGGTGCCGACGCTGCGGCTGTGGGGCCGGGCGCTGGCGCGGCTCAAGCAGGATCCGGAGCGGCCGCTCGTATGGAGTCTGCTCTCGCGGCAGGATTTTCTGCACGCCGGTGCCGACGAGGCCCATCTGGCCGACGTGATCGACGAGCTCATCACGAGCGCGCCGTCCGCGCGCGTCGTCGCCCTGCTTTATGAAGGAACCGACGGGGCCGTGCACGGCATCGTGCACGCGGAGCGGCCGTTTGACGCCCTGGCGCTCACGGCGCCGCTCGCGCCCGCCGGCACGCGCGAAGACGTGCGTCTGCGCGCGGAGGGCGGGCTGCTCAAGGCGGAAGAGGCGTGTCTGGCCGCCGTGCGCAAGGGAATGCAGACTCGCTAGACGGCGCCGCTCGCGCGGCGTCTTTGGTATACTTGGACGGCATGGACGATCCCCTGCTCCGCATCGAACGCGCGCTCGCCGGCCACCAGGCGCTGCGGTTCCTCCCGCCGCTCTTGGCCGCCTTTCCCGAGGCCGAGGCCTACCTCGTAGGAGGCGCCGTGCGCGACCTGTTGCTCAACCGGCCCACCGCCGATTACGATTTCGTGCTGCGCCGCCTGCCGCGCGAAGCGGTCGAGACGTGGTTCTCGGCGCGCGGGCAGTTGGATCTCGTCGGCCGCGTCTTCGGCGTGTACAAATTCCTTCCTGCCTGCTGCCAGCTGCCAACCGCCAGCTGCCATCCGATCGACCTCGCGCTGCCGCGCACGGAAACGCCCGCATCCGGCCGTCTCGGCGGCTATCGCGATTTCGACGTGCAGAGCGATCCATCGCTGCCGATCGAGCGTGATTTGGCGCGCCGCGATTTCACCGTGAACGCCATGGCCTATGACGTCCGCCAGCGCGAACTCATCGATCCGTTCGAGGGCCGGCGCGACCTGCAGGCCCGCCTCATCCGCGCCGTCGGCACGCCGCGGGAACGATTTGCCGAGGACCTTTCGCGCCTGCTGCGCGGCATGCGCTTCGCGTGCCAGCTGGACTTCGAGATCGACGCCGACACATGGCTGGCCATGCGGCAGACGATGCCGGAAGGCAACCGCACGCGCACGCGCGCGGACGGCGCCAGCGAATTCGTCCTGCCGCGCGAAACCGTCGGGCGCGAACTGGCCAAGGCGCTGGACGCCCAGCCGCTGCGCGCGGCACAGCTGTTCCTCGCCAGCGGCGCCTTCGCCTGCTTCCTGCCGGAGGTCGCGCGCGCGGCGCAGAAGAGACCGGACCGCTTCCTCGCGCCGCTGGAGGCGCGCCCTTCTCTGCCGGCCGCCCTCGCCCTTCTCCTGCGCGAGACGACGCCCGCAAACGCCAAGCGGGCGCTGAACGCGGCCGGCCTCTCCAGTCTGCCGCGCCACAGCGGCTTGCGCGCCATGGCCGAGGACGTGGCGTGGATCGTCGAGCGCCTCGCGGCGGCGCCGGACGCTTCGGCGGCCGAAACGACGCCGGGCCATGACTTTGAACGGACGTACATGAACGAGCGTGGAACCTGGTACCTGGAAGCGCTTTCCGCGCTCGGAAAGACGGAGCTCGTCGACGCCGCGCGCGCGCGCATCGCCGCCATCCGCGAGCGCTGCGGCATTTCCGGGAGCCGGCGCGGCGACCCCATCCCTTCCCTCGCCACGGGCGGCGACGTCCTGGCGCTCGGCGTGGCGCCCGGCCCGCGCGTGCGCGAACTGCTCGACGCCGTGCGCGACGCGCAGTTCGCGGGCGAGATCCGGACGAAGGAAGAGGCGGTGGCTGCCTTGCGAACATGGACACACGCCTGAATATGCATGAATTCCCCCTGCCGCACGCCGGACGCCCTGCATCGCTGACCTACACGTTGGAGGAGAAATTGTTTCCGAAAGAAGCGCGTACGCGTTCCCTAGAAAAACAGCGTCGGCTGGAGCAGGCGTACCGCGAACGCGAACGCGCCGTCAACGACACAGAAGCGGCCGAACTCTTGCGCGCATACGGCGTAGACCCGGGCGGGATCGAGCAAGAATCCGACGGCACATTCCATCTCCCTGTTCGACAACATTTTTCCGATCGTCGTCTGCCGAACGTATCGGGCCGTTCTCCTGAATTCGCGTACAAGGGCGGCGCGGCGCGTGCCCTGCTGCTGCGCTCGCTCGGCATCGATCCGACGTATCAGCCGCGGGACGTCGACATCATCGCCTTCGGTTCGGAATCGCAACCGGGATTGAGACAGCAAGTCGCGCACGAATTCATGACGGAAGACGCGGCCCACGGAGGGGGCGTCGAGGAACTGCCTCATTGGAAGACGTCACGTAAGAATTATTTTTCCACGCGCGACTTCACCCTGAACGAAGTTCTTGCGACGGATGAAGAGATTTGGGTGACGCGTCAGGGTCTGTTGGACACCCTGCGTCACGTGATTCGTCTGACGTCATACGAACACGATTTTCGATCCGGCATTGGCCCAAAAATGCTCGCGAAGCTTCTTCGGTTGTCCCAAGAAGGAATCCGGCGATGGGGAGATGCCGAGGTCGTCCAAGACGGCTGGAGCTTCGAAGAAGCTTTCACGCAACCGTTTTGGCTGGCTCTCCAGTTAGACAAAGCGTGCGAGCAATCGCTGGAACTCGGTCAGGCATACGTAGACGAGGTGCGTCGTCTCGGATTCATTCCAGACAACGTTCAATCCATAGAAGATGCCGCGTCGTATCTCTCGCGGGAGATTTACGACTTCACGTTTCGCCATGCGCCGACGCAGCAATTCGATCTTGAGAACTGGTGGGCGGAGCAAGATGCCGAGGATGGGCCGCGGCGCATGGGCCACGGCCGCAGTCGGGAGCTTCGGAAAGATCAGAGACGCCGGACGCGCGTTTGAGAGCCGTGTGCGACGAGCCGTTCGCGGGCGAGATCCGGACGAAGGAACGCGCAAAACCCCTGGCACGTGCCGTGGATGCGGCTTGAACACGAAAAACTGGACAAAAGGAGGAAAGTTTGATATCCTATCAGCCGTGATGCACGCGACCTTTGGTCGATCGGTCAGTCTTGGCCGGCCGGACAAAGATCACGTATCGCCGCCGCAGGGACGTCGATCCCGGGGCCGCGGTTCAACGCTTCAATTCAATGCCGTGCCCAGACGTGATTTTGCTTTCGGGCCGGCGAAACTTTTTGATTCGCTATGAGCGATCACAAGCCGCAAGGCCGCGGATCCCGCGGCAACATGGACCGTTTTCGCGGGCGCGTCTTCCGCGCCGCCGGAGCGCATCGCGCCGGCACGGGTCCGGCCGGGACGCCGTCTTTTGCGCCCGCCACGCCGGCTCCGTCCGGCGACAAGCTGCGCGTCGTCGTGCTGGGCGGCCTCGAAGAAGTCGGCCGCAACTGCACGCTGCTTGAATACAAGAACGACATCATCCTCATCGACATGGGGCTGCAGTTCCCGGACGAGGACATGCCGGGGGTGGATTACATCATCCCCAACATGAGCTATCTCAAGGGGAAGGAAAAGAACGTCCGGGGCGTCATCATCACGCACGGCCACTACGACCACATCGGCGCCATTCCCCATACCATCCCGTACATCGGCAACCCGCCCATTTTCGCGCTGCCGATGTCGGCCGGCATCATCAAGCGCCGCCAGACGGATTTCGACACGCCGCCTCTGAACGTCAAGGTCAGCAAGATCGAAGACGTGATCCAGCTCGGCGCCTTCAAGGTGTCGTTCTTCCACATCAACCACAATATCCCGGACTCCGCCGGCATCGTCGTGGAAACCCCCGTGGGCACCATCTGCCACACGGGCGACTGGAAGTTCGACTTCCATCCCACCGGCACGGAGCACGCGGATTTCCAACGCATTGCGAACATCGGCCAAAAGGGCGTGCTGGCGCTCATGGGCGACTCGACGAACTCAAGCAAGCCTGGCCATCAGATCTCCGAGAAGGTGATCGGCGAAGAGCTGGAGCGCATCCTTGAGAAGGCGCCGGGACGCGTCATTATCGGCACGTTCGCTTCCCTGCTCGGGCGCGTGAAGCAGATCCTGGAAATCTCGGAACGGCTCGGCAAGAAAGTCGCGCTGGACGGCTTTTCCATGAAAACCAACGTGGAGATCGCCAAGGAGCTCGGCTTCATCAAAATCTCCATGAGCACGCTCATCCCGATCGAGCGCGTGGACGATTATCCGCCCAGCCGCATCGTCGTGGTGTGCACGGGCGCCCAGGGCGAGAAGAACGCGGCGCTGAACCGCATCGCTTCCGACGAGCACCGCTCCGTGCGCGTGAACCCGACGGACACGGTGGTTTTCTCCTCCTCCATCATCCCCGGCAACGAAAAGGCCGTGGAGCGCCTGAAGGACATCTTCTACCGCAAGCGCGCCAAGGTCATCAATTACCAGATGATGGACGTACACGCCGGCGGCCATGCGCTCAAGGAAGACATCAAGCTGATGCTGGCGCTTCTCAAGCCCAAGTACTACATCCCGATCGAGGGAAACCACTATCTGCTGCGCGAAAACGCGGACGTGGCCTACAGCATGGGCTGGCCGGAATCCAACGTTTTCGTGTCCGACAACGGCCAGGTGATGGAATTCTGGCAGGGCGGCGGCCGCCAGACGTCGGAAAAGGTGAATACCGAATACGTCTTCGTGGACGGCCTGGGCGTCGGCGACGTTTCACAGGTGGTCCTGCGCGACCGCCAGGCGCTGGCCGAGGACGGCATGGTCGTCGTCGTGCTCCAACTGGAACGCAAAACGGGCAAGCTCGTCGGCACGCCCGACATCGTCTCGCGCGGCTTCATCTTCATGAAGGAGCACCGCGAGCTCATCGACGCCACGCGTCAAAAAGTCACGGAAGTCATGAGCAAGGACGCCAAGATGGATGCGGATCCGAACGAAGCGAAGAACCGCATCCGCGACGAAATCGGCGCGTTCCTGTTCCAGCGCACCGAGCGCCGCCCGATGATCCTGCCGATCATCATGGAAGTGTAAGAAGGGTAGGAAGAGTAAGAAGGGTAGGAAGAGTAAGAAGGGGACGAAAAGTAAGGGAAAAAGATGAAAAGTAAGAAGGGTTGGGAAAGAGTAAAAAGACAAAGATTATGAAAACGCAGCCGCACCATTCGCTCGTCGTTTGGCAGGCTGCGTATTCATTTATCCTGGCAGTTTACAAAAAGACCGGTGCTTTCCCGACGGAAGAACGCTACGGACTTACAAGCCAGTTGCGTCGAGCGGCTGTTTCGATTGCAGCGAACATTGTCGAAGGGTACGCAAAACGAACTCCTGCCGATTTGCTTCGATTCTTGAACATCAGCCGCGGCTCGCTGGCGGAATCCATTTTCCTGCTGCAGCTGGCAAAAGACCTTGGCTATCTTTCTTTGAACGATTACGATGCTTTGGAAAGGATGCACGGACGAACGGGTTATTTCCTCAACCAATTTATGCAAGGGGTGAAGCGTTCATCCCTTTCCAACCCTTCATCCTCTTCATACCCTTCAAACCCTTCAAGCCCTTTATGACCCGCGTCCTCACCGGCCTCCAGCCGAGCGGCCTGCTCCACATCGGCAACTACTTCGGCGCGGTGGAACCGATGGTCCGCCTGCAGGGCGAATCCGAGATGTTCATGTTCATCCCGGACTATCACGCCATCACGGTTCCGCAGAAGCCGGCGGAATTGCGCCGCAACATCCTGTTCGCCACGGCCGTTTATCTCGCCGCCGGCATCGATCCCAAAAAGACCGTGCTCTTCCAACAGTCGGCCGTCTCCCAACACACGGAGCTCGGCTGGATCCTGAACTGCATCGCCAAGATGGGCGAGCTGGGCCGTATGACGCAATTCAAGGACAAATCGACGGGCAAAGGAGAGAACGTGTCCGTCGGCTTGTTCGACTACCCCGTCCTCATGGCCGCGGACATCCTGCTATACGACACGCAGGCCGTGCCGGTCGGCGCGGACCAGAAGCAGCACGTCGAGCTGGCGCGCGACCTCGCGATCCGTTTCAACAAAACGTTCGGCGACACCTTCGTCGTGCCGGAGCCGCTCATCCGCAAGGAAGGGGCGCGTCTCATGGGTCTTGATTCGACGGAGAAAAAGATGTCCAAATCCGCCGCCAGCCCGAAGAACTACATTTCCTTGATGGACGACGCCGCCGCGGTCGAGAAAAAGATCAAGGCGGCCGTCACGGATTCGGGCACGGAAGTGAAAGCCGGCCCCAACCGTCCCGCCCTGACGAACCTGCTGACGATCTTCTCGCTCGTTTCCGGCAAAACGGTCGCGGAATTGGAAAAGAACCACGAAGGCAAAGAGTACGGCGCGTTCAAGACGGACCTTGCCGAGGCCGTGAATGCCTGGTCGGCGCCGCTGCAGATGAAGATCAGGGAGCTGCTCGCCGACGAGGCGGCGCTCGTCGCCGTGCTCAAAGCGGGAGCCGAGAAAGCCCGCGTGGTCGCGGAGAAAAAGATGCAGGCGGTGCGGACGAAGATCGGGGTAGCGTTGACATAAGGTTCATTCCCTGCTATCTTCCCTTTTGTCTCCGGACTGCCGGACGGCCGCTTCGTCTCGTAAGAGGCGGAGAGGAAAGTCCGAACACCGCGCGCATCGCAAGGTGCGCGATACCCCGCCTGCTTGCAGGCGGGGTGGAAGGTCGCTAACGGCGACCGGGCATACGATTCAAGGCTCGCGGCATTGGAGAAATCTGTGCCGAGATTCTTGAAACAAAACCCAGGGATTAGTACCACAGAGACAATTCTGGCTATTGGCTGTTGGCTTCTGGCTTTTGGCCCGAAGGAAAACGCAATGGCAAAAGGTGAAAAGTGCGCCGATGTCCTTCTGGGCTACGGCGTTCGTCCCGCGGCGACGCGGAGACGTGGCAAACCCCTTCCGGTGCAAGAGCAAGTTTTGGTAGCTCGCTTGAGCCGTCCAGCAATGGCCGGCCTAGAGAGATGGCCGTCTCCCCGGTCGCAAGATCGGGATAGACAAAATTCGGCTTACAGGCATCGCCGGAGACGACAAAAACCTTCGCGTCGTGCGAAGGTTTTTGCTATGATGGGCGCGATTCTATGAAACGGTCGGAACTGTTCTTCACCCTTCTGTTGGTGCCGGTTGATTTCGTCATGATCGTGCTGGCCGCTTCCGCGGCATACGTTTCGCGCTTTCTCCCCGTCTTCACCAGCGTCCGCCCCGTCATCTTCGACCTCACCTACGCGCGCTACCTGGCCGTCGTCGTCCCCGTCGCCTTCGTGTGGATCGCCGTGTTCGCATTTTCAGGCCTGTATTCCACGCGCCGCCGCTCCATCGGAGCGGAGCTGTCGCGCGCGGCGCTGGCCTGTTCCTCGGCCATGGCGGCCGTGTTCGCCATCCTGTTTTTCTCGCGCACGTTCTTCGACTCGCGTTTCATCGCCGTGGCGGCCTGGCTCCTCTCCATCGCGTTCGTCGGCGCCGGGCGCGTCGCCGTCCGCGTCCTGCAGCGCCTGCTGCTGCGCGCGGGCGTGGGCGAGCATCGGATCGTCCTGATCGGAGAAACGCGCGGGGCGGCCATCCTGTCCAGGCTGTTCGCGCGGCGCAATGAATTGGGATTGCGCGTCGTCGCCGCGTTCCCCGCCTTCACGGGAACCGTGGCGGACAGCGTCCGCAAGATGAAGCGCGCCGACCGTGCGGACGAGATTTGGCTGGCGGATCCGGAAGCCTCGCGCGCCGCGGCGCTCGAGCTGCTGGAATTCACGGACACCGAGCACCTGGGCTTCACCTACACGGCGGATTTTTTTTCCGCGGCGGTAGGGCGATCCGTTCAGCACTCGTATGCCGGCATCCCCGTGATCGAGGTGCGCAAGACGCCGCTGGACGGCTGGGGCGCCATCTACAAGCGCCTGTTCGACATCGTCGGCTCCCTTGCGCTCATCATCCTGACGTCGCCGATCATGCTGTTGGTGGCGCTCGCCGTCGCGCTGGATTCAGGCTTCCCGGTCTTTTGGAGCCGGCTGGACGACGGGGCGCCGGCCATGCGCATCGGCCAAGGCGGCAAGCCGTTCCGGTATTTCAAATTCCGCTCGATGAAGCCGGGGACCCATTTGATGCGCTACAGGGAGCTGGCGCACCTGGACACGCGCCACGGGCCCCTGGTCAAGACAAAAAACGACCCCCGCATCACGCGGGTCGGGCATTTCATCCGCCCATTCAGCTTGGACGAGCTGCCGGAATTCTTTCTGGTCTTCGTCGGACGCATGTCTCTGGTGGGTCCGCGGCCGCATCTGCCGGAAGAAGTCGCCGCCTACCAGCCGCTGCAGCGCAAGGCGCTGACGGTGAAGCCCGGCATCACGGGCCTGGCGCAGGTGAGCGGCCGCGCGGATCTTTCGTTCGACGAGGAAGTGACGCTCGACATCCGTTACATCGAGCACTGGTCGCCCTGGCTGGATTTCTACATCCTGCTCAAAACGCCGCTTGTCGTCCTTTCGCGCAAGGGAGCGTCGTGAACGGAAGGGTTGACACCGCAGGAACGCCAAGTATGATGTCATCATACTATTTCTTCTTATGTCCACGCTTTCCATTCCCTTGCCGGCCGCGCTTGAAGCATTCGTCGAACAAGCGGTGAGGCGGGGCGTCGCCCCCAACAAGGCCGAAGTCGTGCGCCAGGCGCTCGCCCGCTACGCGGAGGACCAGGCCGTGGAACAGGTGCTGCGCGCCGAACAGGAACTCAAAGAGGGAAAGATCCTGCGAGGCAATCTGAAGGCTCTGATACGCGCCCTTCCGTAACGGCATATGGAGATCTGTTACTCGCCGACATTCATCCGGCTGCTGAAGGCGCTTCCGCCGGCCGTGCGGGAAGAAGCGGTCGAGCGGATCGAATGGTTCAAGCGGCCGGACCGGCGCGCGGCTCTGAAAATCCACAAGCTCAAGGGACGGCTCAAGGGGCGTCTCAGCTTTTCGGTGAACTACCGTTTCCGCGTCGTCTTCACGTATCTGAGGAAGAACCCGCGGACGGCATTCCTGTTGGCGATCGGCGACCATTCCGTGTACGACGCCTGACGCCGCGTCTCAGGAACCGGTTTGAAAAACCGCCCACGTTCCAGCGTTTGGAACGGGGGCGTTGTCGTCAGAACGTCAATCCGTGAAGAGGCCATCAACGGCCCGCGCGTAGGCCAGAACCTTTTGCATGTCCAGGCGGTCGTCCGCGTCGCGCAGCCTTCCTTCCGCGTCGATGGAGAGGAACGGGAAGCGCCTCACGAGCGGCGCGAGCGCGGGCAGCGTCTCCGCGCACAGCCCGCCCGCGACGCCGATGCCCAGATCGGCGTACGCTTCGGCCGCCGCCTCGACGAAGGGCGCAACGGCTTCGGCATCGATCTCCTTCCCTTCGCCGCCGCTTGCGTCGAACAGCACGTCCGTGACGAGGCCCGACGCGACATAGGTCGCCAGTCGCGCGATGACGCCCTGCGGCGTCCCTCCGGCCTGCTCCACCGCACGGCGGTTGATCTGCAGGACGATGCGGCGGCGCCCTTTGCAGACAGCCGCGAGCCGCGGCGTGATGGGCGGCCACGCGACGTTGAGCTGGAAGCCGCCAAACCTGCCGACCGCCGCACAGACGGCCTCGAGCTGCTCGCCGAGCGTCTCCGCGTCGTCGGTGGCGTAGTGCACCAGGCACAAGACCCGCAAAAGGATCTCCAGTCCGTCATCCGGCGAACCCCAGGCGAGGATATCGGCGATCTCGCCGGCGGCCGGATATCGATTCGGCCTTCGCACCGAGATGGGAGGATTCGCAAACGTCTTGGCGCTTGCCAAGACGCCGACGGCGACGTCGCGGACGCCGTCGGGAAACCGGAGGACAGCCGCCCGGACTTCTTCGCGGCTCATGAAGCCGGTTATCCCGATGTACGGGCACGGATTTGAAGGAAACATGGAACCCTTTTCCCTTCCCAAGGAGGAACTATTTCCTCTGGAGGAAGGGTTCAAGTGTAGGAGGGTTTTGCGCTCCGCGTCAACTGTTGTAAGGTGATGCCCGCATGAAACTTGCGATCGTCCACGACCATTTGTCCCAAAACGGCGGGGCGGAACAGGTGCTTTCGGTCATCCAGCGGATCTGGCCCGAGGCGCCGACCTTCACGTTGTTTTTCGATCCGGACCGGTTCCCGGATTTCGCCGGACGCGACATCCGCACGTCTTTTTTGCAGCGCGCGCCGTTCATCAAATCCAAATACCAGTGGTACGTTGGGCTCATGCCGACGGCCACCGAATCGTACGACTTGAGCGCCTTCGACGTCGTCATCAGCAACGCCTCCGCCTTCAGCAAGGGCGTGCTGGTGCGGCCGGGCGCGCTGCATGTGTGCTACTGCCACACGCCGACGCGCTATCTGTGGGTGAACCCGCACAGCTACGTGCAGGAATTGCGCGCTCCGGGCGCCGTGAAGGCGCTGCTGCCGCCGCTGTTGTCGCATCTCCGCCAATGGGACCGCCAAGCCGCCGAGCGGCCGCACGTCATGTTGGCGAACTCGCGCGGCGTGCAGGAGCGCATCCGTGCCTTTTACGCCCGCGACAGCGTCCTGTTGCATCCGCCCGTGGAGACGTCGCGCTTCACGGTTTCGGATGCGCCGAAAACGTATTTCCTGGCCGGCGGACGCCTGGTCTCCTACAAGCGTTTCGACCTCATCGTGGAAGCGTGCAACCGTCTCGGTCTGCCGCTGAAGATTTTCGGCACGGGGCCCGTGGAGGAAGCGCTGCGCGCGCAAGCGGGAAGCACGGTGGAGTTCCTGGGCTATGTGCCGGATGAAGACCTGCCCGCGCTCTACGCCGGTGCCAAGGCCTTCATCCATCCGCAGGAAGAAGATTTCGGCATCACGGCCGTGGAATCGATGGCGGCGGGCCGGCCGGTGATCGCGTACGCGAAAGGCGGGGCGCTGGAGACGGTTGTCGAGGGAAAAACGGGCATGCTGTTCGACCGGCAGGATTGGGAGACGCTCGCGGACGTCCTGCTTGGATTCGACGAGCACGCCTTCGATCCGCAAGCCATCCGGACCCACGCGCAGGCGTTCGATACGGCGCGTTTCGTGCGCGGCCTGAAGGAATTGGTCGACGCGGCGTGGGAAGAAAGGCGGCGCCTATGCGCATCCTGATCGACGGACGACATCTGACGCGGCCGCCGTACAGCGGCGTGGGGGAATACACGACGCAGCTCCTCCGCGCCCTTTTTTCGATCAGCACCCAGGACACGTTCACCATCTTGACGACCGGGCGCGCGCGCCTGCCGGACGGCCTGCTTGGACCGCTGCCGCAAAACGTCTCCGTGCGCCACGTTCCGGTTCCAAATCGGCTGTTGACGCTTTCGATGGCGGCGGCGGGAAAGCCGACCTTGGATGCGCTCGCGGTCCGTCCAGCCGCAGGGCAGGCGCGGGGGCCTGCCCCTACAGAAACAGCGCGGTTCGACGTCGCGTTCATGCCGAACCTCGCCGTCGGCGCGCCGTCCGCGCGCGTGCCGTACGTCGTGATGCTCCACGACCTGTCGTGGAAGCTGTTCCCGACGTTTTATCCGGCGCGCATGCGCCTGTGGCACCATTTGGTGCGGCCCGCGCGCCTGCTCGGCGGCGCCGCGGCCGTCCTCACGCCCTCCGCGCACGCCGCGCGCGACGCGGCGCGTCTGCTCGGCCTGCCGCCCGAGCGCCTGCGCGCGATGCCGCACGGCGTCAACCCCGCGTTCCAGCCGCGCGCGCTGCCCACGGACAGCGGCGTGCGCTCGCGCCTGCGCCTGCCGCGCCGCTTCGCTTTGTCCGTCGGCAGCTTGGAGCCGCGCAAAAACCTCGTGGCCGCCGTCGATGCGGTCGCCGCGTATCGGGCGCGCACGCGCGACGATCTGCGCTTCGTGCTGGCCGGTCCGCGCGGATGGAACACGGACGCGCTTGAAGCGCGGCTGCGCCGGGCGGACGCGCGCGCGTTCGCCCGGCGGCTCGGGCCCGTGTCGCGCGACGATCTTGCGGCGCTGTACCGGATGGCGGACGTGCTGCTGTGGCCGTCGATCTACGAGGGCTTCGGGCTGCCCGTGCTGGAGGCGATGGCGTCGGGCCTGCCCGTCATCACCAGCCACGCGTCGTCGCTGCCGGAGCTTGCGCTCGATGCCGCCGTGCTGGTGAACCCGTTCGACCAGGCAGAGATCGCCGCGGCGCTGGAGGAAGTGATGGGCTCGGACGCGCTGCGCGCGCGGATGCGGACGCGCGGATTGGCCCGCGCGGCGGCGTTCACGTGGGAATCTTCGGCGCGCGCGACGCTCGCGGCGCTGCGCGAGGCGGCGCAAGCGTCGTAACGACGAAAAAAGGCCGGGGAGCGATGGATGCTCCGCGGCCTCGAGGGTTTCGTCTTCGCCTACGCGCTTTCCGGCGGATCCGTCGGCGTCTCTTCCGGCGGCACGACCGACAGCGCGGGTGGGTTGCCCTCGGCCGGCTTGGTCATCGCCGCCTTCCAGTCACGAGCGCGCTTTTCCTCCTCGCGCCGCGCGGCCAACTGCCCGTCTGCGACGTGCAGGAATTCATGCACGCGTCCTGCGTCAACGAGCCTCCCCATCGCCTCGACGACCATCCCCTTGGCTTCGGCCACACCCTTGCTCGGCGCCGTCGCTTTCGACTCGGCCAGCAAGGCGGCAACCGCAGCCAAGTTCTCCGCCGCCTCACACATGCTCCTCATCTTCCCCGACACGGTTTGATTCGCCTGATCGAGATTCGCCTGCAGATTGCGCACGACCTCGCCGTTCCTCGCCGCCATTCGATCGGTCTCACTGCGGACCAGGAATCGGATGAGGCTGCGAACGAGCGCCAGACAGACGAGGACCATGACGACGCCGGCGCCAATCGTTCCGGCCCGACTATCCTCGAGGGAAGCGGTCAAACGCCAGAACGCGGGCCACGCCCATGCGGCGGCCGCTTCGATGCCGATCACCAGCCACCACCAAACGACGACGGCAACATCTGGCAGAACGACCTCGCGGAGGAAATTCTCCGCGTATCTCCCGCGTCCGAACAAGCGAACTTTCACCCAGTCGGCCGCGTCGTACGACACGTGCAGGGACGCCTTGAGCAGCGGAAACGGCTCCCGCACGCGCACGTTGACGAGCCCGATTCCCGCGATCACGACAACCGCGAGCGCGCAGAGAACGAGCCACGCGACGTGGCCGCCGTCGATGCGCGGCGAGAAGAACATCGCCGCCGCCGCGAGCATCGCCGCGAGGACGATGCGCGTCTTCCAGCCGATCAAGCTTTCCTGCCTCTTCTTCTCTTCGCTTGCCATGGTCGAACTCCTTCTCTGATCCGCCGGAGGCGGACAGAAGGCGGCTTCGGCGCCGACGCGACGGTCCGCAGGGACCTCGGAACACGGCCACCCGGCCGTTCCCTTCCGCGCGCGCCTCGGCCGATTTTCCAAGCGTACATGCGTGGCAGCCCGCGGCCGCCCGCGCACGCGCGCGTCCTATCACGAAAAACCGGCTCTGTCAAGGCGCCGCGCGCCAAAACCTTCGGCTACCAACAGGTTATCCACAAGCGTAGACAGACGAAAATCGGGCGACTTGCGTCCGGTTATTTGGTATGATGACGGGCATGAAGATCGGTATCGACGCACGAATGTACGGACCAGCCGTCGGGGGCGGCGGCATCGGACGGTACGTGCAAGAGCTCGTCACCTTTCTTCCTGCGTGCGACGGATTTCCTCCGTGCGTCGCGTTCGTCAAGCCGGAGAACGCCGACGCCCTGCCTGGCGGCTATGAAAAGCGCGTGGTGGACGTACATTGGTACACGCTGCGCGAGCAGATCGCCCTGCCGCGCGTGATCGACCGCGAGCGCCTCGATCTCGTGCACATCCCGCACTGGAACGTCCCGCTGGCGCTGCGCACGCCGTTCGTCGTCACCATCCACGATCTGATCCTGCTCGACGAGCCGCGCTCCGCCCGCGCCACCACGCGCCATCCGCTCGTGTTCGCCCTCAAGCAGGCGGGCTTCCGCCGCGTCCTGCGCCACGCGCTGTTCGCCTCGCGGCGCGTCATCGCCGTGTCGGAGGCTACCAAGCGGAGCATCCTGCGCCATTTTCCCGCCCTGCCGCCGGAAAAGATCGACGTGATCTACGAGGGCGTGACGGCGCTGCCCTCGCCGGACGAAAGCGCCGCCGCGCCGAAGCCGTACCTGCTCTCCGTCGGCAATGCGTACCCGCACAAGAACCTCGAGGCGCTCCTGCGCGCCTTCCGGCTCGCACGCGAAGCGCATCCCGGCGTGCGGCTTGTTCTGGCCGGCCGCGATGACGTATTCGCGCGGCGCCTGAGCGCTTCGCCGGAAGCGCGCGCGCTGGGCGACGCCTTCATCTTCGTCCCGAATCCGACGGACGCGCAGCTGGCCGCCCTCTATCAAAAAGCCGCGGGGTACGTCTATCCGTCGCGCCTGGAGGGCTTCGGCCTGCCGCCTTTGGAAGCGATGAGCCAGGGCGCGCCGGTCGCCGCCGCGCGCGCGGGTTCGCTGCCGGAAGTGCTGGGCGACGCGGCGCGGTTCTTCGACCCGCGGGACGAGCGCGACATGGCGCGCGCGCTTGAAGACCTTGTCGGAGACGCCGGCCTGCGCCGCGCGCTCGTCGAGCGAGGATTCGCCCGCGTCCGGCGCTACTCCTGGCGGCGCATGGCGGAGGAAACCCTGGCGTCGTATCGGCGCGCGCTCGAAAGATCGAACCCATGCGACCTGTAGGACGTGCCGGTCCTATGAGAACTTCGCCAAAGAAAAAGAACCCGCGCGTGAAGACGTCCATCGCCGCTCAGGCGGGAGAGGCGGTGCTTCGCGCTTCCGCGCGCCGGGCGCGCCAGGGCACGGACGCGCCGTTTGATCTTTCCGTGCCTTCCGCCTTGCGATCCCGGAATCTCCCGCGCCCCGAAATCCGGCAGAAGCCGGCCATTCGGCTGATGGCGGAGGCCGAGCTCTCGCCCTTCGTCCTGCGCCTGGCGCCGCCCTCCCCGGAGACCCTGATCGCCGTCGACGCCGAAACGCCCGTCCTCCTCAATTTCCTGGACGCGGAGCCTCTGACGGCCCTGCGGCCGTCCTCCCCGGGGATGGATCTGTCCCTTGAGGCCGGGGACGTCGGCGGACAGATCGCCGAGGACGCGCAGGCCATGCCCCGCGCCTGGCGCCTGCCCCGGCTGCACATCCGCCGGCCGACCGCGGAAGCGCTGCCGGCGCCGTCCGATCCGGTGGCCGAACCTTTGAACGTCGAACGGCTCGCGCCCGATCACGGGCCGGCCGCCCTGCTGGCTTCGCTCGATTTGCCGGAGATGGAGGACGAAGAGGAATCCGAGATGGTGGAATTCGCCGGAGCGGAAATGCGCCCTTCGGGGCCGGCAGGCCGGACCAGGCGCGCTTGGCGTTGGCCGAAGTTTTCGCTGCCGCCCGTTCCGTCCTTCGGCCTGCCGTTCGGCTGGGAACGGGCCGTGGGCGCCTTCGTCCTGCTGGCCTTCGCCTTCGTCCTTCCCCTGCACGCCATGACGGCGGTCGGCGGATGGCAGGACGCGCGCGCAAGCGCCGCGGCGGCGGGGACCGACGCCGTGTCGCAGCTTTCGGCGGGCGCCAGCGCGGTCGCGTCGCAGAATCCCGCGCAGGCAAGCGCCGCGTTCGCGCGCGCGGCCGAACAATTCCAGTCCGCGCAATCGGACATCGCCAGCCTCGGCGGAACGGTTTCCCTCCTCGTCTCGGCGCTTCCGCGCGTCGGCGGCGCGCTGCGCGCGGGAACCGAGTTGGCGGACGCGGGCGCCGCGCTGGCGCGCGCGGGAGCGCGCCTCTCCGACGGCTTCTCCGCCATCCAGAACAGCCTCTCCTCGCCCACCGACCGGCTGGGCCTGCTCGACGATTACATCGCTTCGGCTCTGCCGTGGCTTGATCAGGCGCGCGGAGACGTACAGGCCGTCCAGTTCTCCGACGTTCCGGCCGCCCAACGCGGCGCCTTCCAGACGCTCTCCGCCCAGCTGCCGCCCGTCACGGACGGGCTGAAGCAATTCGTGTCCGTCAGCGGCGCCTTGCGGCAAATCCTCGGCGGCGACGGCCAACGCACGTATCTCGTCGTGTTCCAGAACAGCGATGAGCTGCGCCCGACCGGCGGCTTCATGGGCAGCTTCGCAGAACTCACCGTGCGAGACGGCAGAATCGTCAGTCTGGACATTCCCGGCGGCGGCACCTACGACGTGCAGGGCAATCTCAAGACCTTCACGGTCTCGCCGCCGCCGCTGCAACTGCTCGCGGCGCGCTGGGGATTCCAGGATGCCAACTGGTTCCCGGACTTTCCGACGTCGGCGCGCGCCATGCTTTCCTTCTACCGGGACGCCGGCGGCCCGACGGTGGACGGCGTCATTGCCGTCAACGCGGACTTCGTCGCCGGCCTTCTCTCGGTCGTGGGGAGCATCGACATGCCGGAATACGGCCGCACCATCACGTCGGACAATTTCGTGGCGGACACCCAGCAAATCGTCGAGCGCGAATACGACAAAACCCTCAATCAGCCGAAGGCCTTCATCGCCGCCCTCGCTCCGAAACTGCTGGACCGCGTGAAAAACCTGCCGGCCGGAGATTTCCTGCAGCTGCTGCAGCGCGTGCATGCGGGATTCGAGCAACGCGACATCCAGGCGTATTTCCCGGACGAGCGCCTGGAAAAACTCGCCATCCGCCTCGGATGGGACGGCGGCATCAAGGCCACGGGCGGCGATTACCTGATGCCGGTGGACGCGAATCTCGGCGGCGGCAAGACGGACGGCGTCATTCAGGAAACCGTCGACGTCCTTTCCAACATCGCGTCCGACGGGACGGTGATCGACACGGTGGCGGTCACGCGCATCCACCGTGGAACGCCGGGCGACCCGTTCACGGGCGCGAACAACGTGGATTATCTGCGCCTCTACGTGCCCAAAGGCAGCCAGCTCCTGAACGCTTCCGGCTTTTCGCCGCCGGATCCGAATCTCTTCCAGCCGCCGGAACCGGATTGGAGCGTATACCCGGATATCGCCTATGACGAGCAGACGCAAACCAAGGATCCCGTGAGCGGCACGGACATCTACCAGGAAAGCGGGAAAACCGTCTTCGGAAACTGGGTCCAAGTGAAACCCGGGTCGCAGGCGACGGCGAGCTTCACCTACCGGCTTCCCTTCAAGGTCGCCGTCCCGCCGCGCGGCGCCCTCGATCGCCTCCTGCGCCTGGCCACCGGGCTGCCGGACACGGCCCGCTACACGTTCACGCTGCAAAAGCAGTCGGGCGCGGATCACCGCACGACCCGCCTGCAGGTGAACCTCCCGGATTCCCTGCGCCCCTTGTGGGCGGACGCCCCGTCGACGGTCGTGGATTTCGATCCGGCGCGCGATCATGTGTACGCCGCGCTGTTGGAGGCGAAAAATTAGGAAGCATGCGTGCCTGCCGGATCCGGCAGGCATTTATTTTCCCGACCTCCGCCGGCTCTGCTACAATGGGGGCCGCATCTATGCGCAAGCGCGTCTCTCACAAACCGAATGCCGCGCGCAGATTCGACGATGAATTGCGCGCGATCTATGCGGACGGCGACGGCCGGATGCCGGATTTGAGGCGCTTGGAGCGCCGGCGCGGATCGCGCATGACGCGTTTTCTCGTACGAACGCTGTTCCTGCTTGTGATCCTGTCGGCGGCGTCTTGGACGGGATTCCTCCTGTGGAGCCGCGGCTGGCTGCAAGGCAACACGGATCCGCTCACCGTTTCCGTCGAGGGTGCGGACACCGTAAAGGGGGGCGAGCAAACCTATTACACGATCCGCTATGCCAACCACAGCCACGTGCCGGTCGCTTCCATGTCCATGAAACTGAACGCACCGCCCGGCTTCCGCATCCTTTCGCTGACGCCGCCGCCGACGGATCCCCAGGGCAATACTTGGACGCTGGGCTCCCTGAACCCCGGTTCGGACGGCGCCATCGTCGTCTCCGGATTGTTCCGATCGGCCGCCGCCGAGGGAGCCGGCGAAGCGCCCCCCGCTCCGCAGCAGCTGCAGGCCGTCTTTACGTTCAAGCCGGCGAACTTCAATTCGGACTTCCAGGACATCAAAACGAAGGACGTTGCGGTCAGCGGATCCGTTCTGGCCCTGTCGATCTCCGGCCCTCCGTCGGCGTCCGCCGGCGACGAGGCGGATTACGTTGTCACGGTGCAGAACACGTCCAGCGCGGCCGCGGATCACGTGCGCCTGATACTGGATCCGCCAAGCGGCTACACCGTGTCCGGCGCCGCACCCAAACCCGGCTCGCCCGGCGCGTGGCAATGGGATTTCGCCACGCTGGCTCCCGGCGAAACGCAGACCGTCACCGTGAACGGGCAATATACGGCGTCCGTCGCCGGAACGGCGGACTTTGCCGCCGAGGCCGCGTTCGTGGATCACGACGCGCCGGCCACGCAAGCGGTGGCAGATGCCAAAACGGACGTGCAGAAAGGCAGCCTCTCGCTGGCCCTTACGGTCAACGGGGGCGTGCAAAACCAGGGCGTGCAGCCGAACTCGACGCTGCACCTCACCGCTTCCTACGGCAATATCAGCGGCACCTCGCTCGGCGGCGTGAAAATCGCCCTTGCCGCGGACACGCCGGACGGCAAGGGCGTCCCGATCGACTGGTCCAAGGCGGATCTTGGGGCGGCTACCCGCAATGGCAATGTCCTGACATGGGATGCGAAAGCGGACCCGAACTTCATTCATTTCGCCGAGAACCAATCCGGCTCCTTCGACGTGAACCTCCCGCTGCTTCCGGTCGACCCGTCCAAGATGTCGGACTCCGTCGTCTTCACGCTTTCGGCGTCGTTCACGCAGGGAACGCCGCGGACGATCCAGACGTCCCCCATTACCATCGGCGTCAATTCCGATTTCGTCACGACGGCAAACGGCTTCTACTATGCCCCGGACGGGTCGGCATGGGGCAGCGGCCCTCTCCCGCCCGCCGTGGGAAAGACGACGTCGTACCGCATCGTCTGGACGGCGAGCAACGGCCTGCACGACGTAAAGGGCTTCACCATGACGGCGCACATTCCCGGCACGGTTTCCTGGGGCGGCGCGCAGCAGCCGAGCTTTGGCGCGCTCTCCTTCGACCCGACGACGCGCACGGTGAGCTGGGCGGCGGACGTGCTGGCGCACGACACGCCGACGACCGCGGCCTCGTTCACGGTGTCGGTCACGCCGGGCGCCGCCGACGTCAACACGACGCCGCGCCTGCTGGATCCCACCGCCGTCACGGGCATGGATGCCAGCACCAACCAGGTGTTCAACCGGACTCTGGACGCCATCACGACGTCGCTGCCGAACGATCCGGGGGCGAAGGACAAGGGGACGGTCGCAAACCAATAGACGAAAAAGAAAACGTCTCCCAACCGGGAGGCGTTTTCTGGTGCGCCCAAGACGATTCGAACGTCTGACCTCTTCCTTCGGAGGGAAGCGCTCTATCCAGCTGAGCTATGGGCGCTCGAACGGGTCGATCGTAGGCCAAACATGCCCCGCCGTCAATCGGCGCGCAAAAGAAAAGAGCCTCGCAAGAGGCGTCTCAGTCGTTCTTCTGCCCGAGGAGGGACAGAAGCTCGATGAAGATGTTGACGAGGTCCAGGAAGACCTGGATGCCCGCGTCGAATGCGTTGAAGAACGTCTTCTCCAGCCGCATGGCGCGGTTGAAGTCGAAGATGGTGATGCCGCAGAAAAGGACGACGCCGACCCAGTCCCAGAGCCTGAGCGCCCCGTGGATAGGGATGCCGGCGTTGGCGGCGAAGGGCAGGGCGATGTAGCCGATGATGAGGATCCACAGCGCGCCGAACAGCCAGCTGCCCCACGACGCGAGCGAACGCGGAATCAGCATGCCGACGAAGCCCAAACCGGCGACCATTCCGACGGAGACGCTGGCGATCGTGACGATGGACACGGCCTTGTAGGCCATCAGGGCCGGGGCGAGGATGAAGCCCATCGGCAGGGCGATCATGGTGAGGCCCAGGACCTTGGCGGGAAGCACGTTCACCGCCGAGATGAAGCACCCGGCGAGCTCCGCGCCGAAGAGCAGCAGGAAACCGAGCCACCCGATCTTCACGCCGCTCGTGACACCCAGGTAGGCGCCGACGGCCAGCGTCATCATGCCCAGGAGGGTGATGACCCAGATGGTCGCAACGTAGGACCGGTCGCTGAGGGCGGCCCCTTCGCCGCCATCCCGATCCCACACCCCCGTGCTGAAAGGTCCCGATCTCGATTCACTTCTCGAACGCGCCATCTCAAACCTCCTTGTAGGCGCCGCGGATCCACCCGCGGAAAGCCGACCGAATTTCTATCACACGCCAGAGCGTACGTCAACGCCTTACACCATCCTCCGCGCGCGGCGGCCGAGGACGTACAACCCGTAGCGGGCCGGATGCAGCACCGCGTCGAACGTGCCGGGATAGGAAACGCGCGTGCCGCCGAAACCGAGTTTGAAGCGCGTCACGCCCGCGAGCGGATGACGGTCGCCGGCGCTCTCCGGCGCGATCCCCCACCAATCGTACGCCTTCAGACCCCGCCGCGCGGCGTCTTCCATGAGCGCGTGGTGCAGCGCATACGGCGCCATCGCCTCGCGATGCGCGTCGGAAGAGGCGCCGTGCAGGTACGTGCGCGTGCCGAGATAATCGATCATCACGTTGGCCGCCAGGATCTCCCCCTCCAGGCGCGCCACGGCCAGAAACGCCCGGCAGGCGGCGCCGGAGAGGACGGACAGCATCGTTTCGTAATACGCTTTCGGATGGAGATGGAACTTGTCGCGCCTGGCGGTGGCTTCGAACAAGGGCCAAACGTCGTCGAGCGCCGCCTCCGACGGCGCGTCCGTCTGCACGCCCTTGCGCGCCGCAAGCCGGACATTGTAGCGCGTCTTCGCGCGCCGCGAAGCCAGCCGCTCGTCGACGCTGCCGTTCAGGCGCGTGAGCAGCGTGTCCGGCGGCTGCGTGTCGCGCGTGCGGATGAAGTGCTTGCGCACGGGATACGCGGGCCACGGCGGCTCGAAGCGCACGAACGCGGCGTCTTCCCGCGCGCCGATTTCGCGCAGGCGTTCATAGGTCTCCTCATTGCTCCAGCCGCGCGCCGTGAGCGGGCCGCGCGGCACGTAGGCGTATGCGTGCGCCAAAGGCAGCGGATGCACGATCGTCTGCGCGACGCCCGCCAGGCGGCCGTTCTCCTCCCAGCCGTGCCGCCGCAGCGTGCGGCCGAGCGCCTCCTGGAATTCGCCCCAGGCCCAGGATTGGAGAAAGGCGCCGGAACGAGGAGCATGCGCGCGCACGAAGGTTTCCCACGCAGCCTGCTGGGTGATCGATCGGCATTCCATATCCGTCAGCGCGAAAGGCGTTTAAGGGCCGCGCGCAGGCGCGCTTCGACGTCCGCCGCGGGCAATCCCTCGAGCGCGGCGGCCGCCTGCGCGCGCGCATAGCCCAATCCGACGAGCGCCTGCAGCGCTTCGTCTTCCGGCGACCCGGCTGCCTGCTCTTCGGCCAGGACGCCTTTGAGCTCAAGAATGATTTTCTGCGCCGTTTTTTTCCCAACGCCCGGGATGGAGGACAAGAACGCCACGTCTCCCGCCAGGACGGCCGCCTTGACGCGGTCCGCGGACGCGGACGCGACGATTTTCTGCCCGCTGCGGGGACCGATGCCGGAGACCATTATGAGGCGCTCGAACAATTCGAGCCGTTCGCGCTCAAGAAAACCGAACAGCTCGTGGCTGTCCGCGCGGACGGCCTCGTGCGTATGCAGCGTGATGACGGCGCCCGGCGCGAACGCGCCCGCGTCCGGGACGAACACGCGGTAGCCCACGCCGCCGCACAGGACGATGACGGCGCCGGGCTCGCGGCGTTCAACGGTTCCGTTGAGCAAGGCGATCATAGGGTTCGTCTTCCTAACTCCTGACTCCTGACTCCTGACTTTTCCCCCTGCGCATAAGCCT
>JAJYIV010000041.1 GCA_021789915.1 bacterium
TCCTCCGACACTTCGGGACGAAAATCACATGGTATTTGCAGTCCCATTTCGAATGGGATAGGCTTTGGTAGAGATCGGACACAGGTTCAAGTTGTGAACGTGCGGGCTCACCAAGCCACGCTTCACAACCCAACCTGTGTCCGTCTTTTGTTCTTTGGGGAACGGCCAAGCCTGTTTGAGTCCACTGGTCGAACCAGTGGCTTACCGTGGAGGATCAGTTACAGACAATGCGAAAATGCGTTATCCTGCACGTACTATGTGGGACTTCATCAAGAACAACCTGATCTACTTTCTTGTCGGCGGCGCCGTCACCACGTTCATCGTCGCCACGGAGGAAAGCGGCAACCGGCTGCTGTCCGGCTTCGCGACGCTCATCCCCGTCTTCACGCTCGTCGGCTACTTCTTCATCGGCGAGACGCGCGGCGGCGCGGCCGTCGGCCAGCACGCGTGGTTCGTGCTGCTCGGCACCATCGCGTCGTGGGTGCCGTACATGGTCGTCGTGGCGCTCGCGTCGCCCGTCTGGGGTTCGCGCAAGGCAATCGGCGCGGGGCTGCTCGTCTTCTTCGTTTGCGCCTTCGGCTGGCTGCAGCTCGTGCAAAAGATGGGATGGTTTCAGGGAGGATAGCCGTTAGCACGCAAGCCTTTAGCCGTTAGGCTTTAGCCCGCGTGTCTCACCCTAGCTACAAGCTACTTGCTACGAGCTCCTGAGTTCATCGGTCTCGCCGTCCGCCAATCGCCGACGAAGACCTCGTCCAGCCGCGACAGCACGTCCGCGTCCGTCATGACGAGCCCGAGCTCGCGGTTGTCGTGCGTGGACGTGTACGAAAAGTTTTCCGAGCCGACGAAGGCGCGCGCGCCGTCCGCCAGAATCATTTTGGCGTGGATGTACAGCGGCGCCGACGCGGCGAACGTGCGCAGGCGGACGCCGGCGGCCGTCAATTCCTGGAACGCGCGACGATACGCCCCGCCATACGTCATCACGACGCGCACGTCCACGCCGCGCGTCGCGGCGTTTTTGAGCGCGTCGATCACGGGCCGGTCCGCCATCTCCTCGTTGTAGATTTCCAGCGACGACGACGCGGAATTGATGAGCGAAACGAGCGCCGGTTCGGAACCCGGGCTCCACACGAGATCGGCGCCAGACGGCGGACGGACGTCCGTGCCGTTCCAATCGGCGTCGAACGTCGTCTCGATCGCCGACACGTCGGCGCGATCGTCGTCCACGACGCCGAAGTCGCGCCCCGTCGGCGCATAACGCGCGACGAGATTGAAGGTCAGGATATCCGCCGTCGCCTGATCGAAGACGAAGGCCTTTTCGTGCGTGTAGGCGAAATGGTCAGGCGACCAGCGGACGGAGACGCCGTGGACGGACAAATCCTTCTCGGCCGCCACGTTCTTCGGCTGCAGCAGCCCGCCGCACAGGAGAACACGCACGCGCACGCCGCGGGCGGCCGCGCGGGCCAGCGCCTGCTCGACGGACGGGTCGTCCAGCTCGTACATCACGACGTCGATGGATGACGCGGCGCGCGCGATCTGCGCCTCCAGCGCACCAAGACCATCGTCGGGCTCGACGAGGAGCGCGCGCGTGCCGGACGGCGCCGCAGGCGCGGGCGGCGCGGAGACGATTGGACGCGTCATTGCCGCATGTGCGGCCAGCGCAAGCGCAAAGAGCATCGGCAGGGCAAGAAGAAATCGTCGGCGCATACGAAAACCCGCGGCCGATGCGTCCGAACGGACGCTTCAGCCACGGGGGATGCCGATAAGATAGCGCACGATGATGCGTTTGTCAACCGCCGCCTGCCGTGCAGAACGAGATTACCTCCCAAGACCTGACCCCTTTTCACAAAAAAATCTCCGCCGAAGCGGAGACCGTGACGAGCGCGCTAGCGACGCGAGCGGTCGCGCCAGGGAGCGCCGGCGTGGCGCCGCAGCCACGCGTTGATTTCGTCCGCGTTGGCAGGATGCGCGACGAGGCGCGTGTGATTTATCGTCTGCACGACTGGCCGAGGGACAGGCGACGTCTCTCTTAGCACGCCGTCCGCCAGCGACGCCTCCAAGTGGTAGAACCGGAACCCGAGTTTCCTGCTGATGCCGAGCACCGGACACAAGTCCCACGGCGTCTCGGCGCACGGCTCGAGGATCATCGCCCCGACGGCGCCGACCCACAGCTGCGAGAAGCCCACGCCGATCGAGCCGCCGTGGATGAGGTGGCTCTTGAAGAGCCGCGTCTCGCCGCCGCGCGCCAGCCACGCCGCCGCCGGCGACACGTCCTCCGGCGGGTCGCGCAGCAGCACGCACTGCGCGGACAGCGGCCTGTCGCGGCGGATCTTCTCCAGGAGCATCGGCTTGGCCATCATCGTGTCCAACCGATGCACGTGCGGACTGCGCGGGCGGTAGCCGATGATGTCGCCGTTGAAGACGTTGCCCACGTACGCCGCGATCACCTCGCCGCCATCCACCAGCGAGACCATCACGCTCACGCCGGTTCCCTCTCCGCGGATGTAAGCCTTCGTCCCGTCGAGCGGATCGAGGTGAACACGGGGCCGTTCTTCGACGGGAGGTTGAGACCGTCCTCCTCGGCCACGATGCCGCAGCGCGGGAACCGTTCCTTCAGCAGCCGGACGATCAGGCGCTGCGCCCGCTTGTCCCCCGGCGTGACGAAATCCTCCCCCTTTTTTGTACGGGGTGACCTTTCGCGCCGGCTGAACCGAGAAACGCAGCCCGCGGACAAGCCCCATCGCGCGGTATACGGCATCGCGCATGCCGACGCCCACCAAGTGCTCGTTGATCGGACCCAAATCGATGTTTCCCAAGGAACGCTCCTGCGCCCCGTCCGC
>JAJYIV010000027.1 GCA_021789915.1 bacterium
TTGAGCTTGAGGCCGTGAAGAAGTACATTCGAGAGCAAGAAGGCGAAGACACAGAGAAAGAAGGAGCCTTTTAAATCACGTCAGCCGTGCGGTTGGGCCGATCGCCTTTGAGGCGACCCCGCTCATCAAGCCACCGCCTTTGGCGGGGGTGTCTGACGTCAAAGACTTCAATCGTCTCGTGCGCTTGAGCGGCCTCAAAGATACCGAGTTGCGACAGCTCATCGGGGAGCATGTAGGAGGCTTCCGCGACCGCGCTGTGCTCTACTATCTCGCGCATCGCATTCGTGAGCTCGGACTCGTAAGGGTCGCCTAACGCAAAACCCCGGGCTCATTGAAGCTCGGGGCTTTACGCACAATGATGTGTTTAGGTCGCTTTTTCACGCGTCCTAAGTGGTTCTGCGGCCCGGTCTCGCTTGAATGTTTACCATCGTATTTTGTCCGTTCCAACTTCATCTACAAATTGTCACTTCGCGATTCCGGCCACGGGCGGCGGAGGGGCTATCGGCGACGCGGACCTATACTGGGACCAGGCACGGGACTTGCAGGAGGCCGCACGGGCGGCGGTGCTGCGAAAGGCGCTTCTGTTCTGTTTGAAAATGCAGTTGAGATAGGGCTGGTTTCCTGTCCGCGCGAAATTCCAACACCCGCCTGATATTCCGACCGTATCCGGGTCGTAACCCGTGCCGCTTCCTGTCTGAGAGCAGATAAATCTTCTGCGCTCAGGCGAGGTCCGGTCTCCGCATGCGTTTGAACGGAAGTATTTGTCGTTGCCGGCCTTTCCGCCTTTGCGGTCATCGGGGAGAAATCTAAACGCCCCGACGCGTCGAATCTCGGCGGTTTTTGGTTGACGAGCCCCTTGACAAATTCATCCGTCTCACGCGCTCGTCGGGCATGTTCTGGTGGAAGGCTTTCGTATAGTTTTTCACGCCACGCTTCGCTTGGCGAGGGAGACACGGGCGTTTCCTTTTTAATCCCCAAGCGCGCATAAATTTTTGCCATTTCCGATTGTCGATACACTTCATCTTTTTTTCTCAGATTGTCCAGATGCTCGCGCCGTTCCCTCGCGGCCCGTGCAATTTCTTGCGGGTCGGGCTTGGGTGTCTTCGGTCTTTCGTGGCCTGCTTCGCCCCGAGCTTCCATTCTGGATCGATCGGCAAACAGCTTTGCGTCGTATACTTTACGACGTGCACTATCGCTCAGAGTTTGATAGGCCTCATTCACGGCTTTAAATTTGGATTCGTCACCACCCGGTCGGTCAGGGTGCGTTTTAAATGCTGCCGCCTTAAAAGCAGCCTTAATTTCCTTTTCGCTCGCTTTTGTTGAGACGCCGAGCGTTTCATAAAGGGATTTGCTTGGAGCGGGTTCGGAGCGTGGACCGGATTCTTTAAACATAGATTTACACGTAATGTAATATCAAAGGAGGCCTATAGGTTAGTTTCATTTTACTGTGTTAAAGATCGTCCGTAAATCCGATCAATCAAAAACCCGCTTCCATTGCTGAGGCGTTGGGTGGGTAAAGAAAGCCGATCGCCAAAAAACCTTGTAAACATTAAGCGTCGCCAAACGTTCCTGCAATCGAAAACCCGCATCCTGATTGGGGAATGCGGGTTTTCTTCGGTCACCCCTGTTCCGGTCTGTAGGAACAGGTCGTGGTGGTTCCGGGACGTGGATTCGAACCACGATAAACAGATTCAGAGTCTGTTGTCCTGCCATTAGACGATCCCGGATCGGGTCGATGTGCGCGAAAAAGATATCAGGCCAGCGACGGGCTGTCAACGGAAAACCCGCTCGCCACGAGCATCTCGTCCAGCACCGCGTCCAATTCCGCACGCGTCTTCACCGTGACAAGCCGCTGTCGGAACGCCTTGGCGCCGCGCGCCCCTTTGAAGTACCACGCGAGATGCTTGCGGAACGTCACGATGCCGCGCTCGCCGTATTGCTCCGCGTGCAGGTCGGCGTGGCGGCGCACGACGCGCACGCGCTCTGCGAGCGTCACCGGCGTCGGCGTCTGGCCGGCCAGCGCTTCCTGCGCGTGCAGAAAGAACCACGGATGGCCCAAGGCCCCGCGCGCGATCAGCGCGCCGTCGCACCCGGTGACGCGCAGCGCCTCCGGCACCTGCGCTGGATCATGGACGTCGCCGTTGGCCAGCACGGGAATTTTCACGCGTGTTTTCGCTTCGGCGATGATGTTCCAGTCTGCCTTTCCGCTATAGCCTTGTTTCTTCGTGCGTCCGTGGATGGCGACGAGGTCCGCGCCGGCGTCTTCCAGCACGCGCACGAAATCCAGGCACTCGCGCGGGTCGCTCCATCCCGCGCGGATCTTCACCGAGAGCGGCACGGTGATCGCCGCTTTCATGCGACGGACGATTTCGGCCGCGCGCGCCGGTTCCTTCATGAGCGCCGCTCCGTTGAAGCTGTGCACGATCTTGTAGACCGGGCAGCCCATGTTGACGTCGAAGCCCTCCGGGTGATGTTCCGCCTCGATCCTGCGCGCGGCCTCGGCCATGGTCGCCGGATCGGCGCCGAAGAGCTGCTGGACGAGCGGGCGCTCGGCCGGATCGATGTCCGTCATACCAAGCGTTTTTTGATTGCCGCGCACGACGGCTTCCGCGGAGACCATTTCACGGAACACGACGGGGAAGGGCAGCTGGCCGCTGGCCTGTGGCCGCTGGGGGGTACACTCTCGCACGACGCGGCAAAATGCCGAATCGGTCATGTCAGCCATCGGGGAGAGCGCTACGATCGGGCGGGGAAGGGTTTTCCAGTCGAGCGGGGGCATGGGGAAGCCGTTAGCCGTTGGCGTTTAGCCAAAGGGATCACGAGGATGCCGAAGGATAACGCGTTTCTACATGATGATCAACCATCGTAGCAAAAAACCATCGTAGCAAAAAAATGGCGGGATGGCCGGATTGCTCCGTCATCCCGCCCCGAGGTCGGCTCTGGCGAGCTGCACACTGCTTGGCCCTACTGTGCCGTGCAGAACAGCGTTATTGCATGATGCAATATCCGCTATATTCGTTCTCATGTCAATAAAAATGGCGGGATCGCCGGATGTCGAATCCGTGATCCCGCCCCGAGGTTTGGCATGCGTCGCGACGCGCCGCGTTGGATTGCAGATCCTTGCAGCGCGGAACAATGCGAAGTTCTGCTACCCAAGGAGTTTAAGTGCGTCGTCCGTCGCCTGTTCGAGCGTCAGCCCGCCCCGGTAGGCGGGGACGAGCCAGTCCGGCAGCGAGCCGCGCAGGAAATCGCGGAACTGCTGCGAGACGAAGAAACACACGCCCTTGTCCTGCTCGCTGCGGATATTGCGTCCGCGCACTTGCAGGGCCTCGATGACCGTACGCCACCGGCGCAGTCCCCAAGTGCGGGACTTGCCGAAGCGACGCTCCTCAAACTGCGCTTCCGGATCGTCGGGAGACGGATAGCCGGGGCGCAGGAAGAAGATCACCGGCGCCGCGGCGTCGGGCAAGTCCACGCCTTCGGCATACTGCGCGGCCGTGCCGACGAGCGTTTGGCCCTCGCCGGCGGCGAAGGCGGCGGCGACTTCCTTGGCCTTGCGGCCATGGCCGTAGCTCAGAGCCTTAAGCTCACCATGCTCGGCCTGGAACAGGAACTTCTCCCGCTCCTCCTCCGACGTCACGATGACGAGTGACCGGTGCCCGTTCTGGACGAAGCGATTGGCCGCCCTCACAATTTGCCGCAACGCGTCGCGCGCCGTGTTCCGATCCTGTTCCTTGTGGGCCAGGTTCGGCGTGTCGGTAGGGACGTAGATGCGCGTGCGGTCGGCCGAGAAGTCCGACGCGAACGCACGGAACGGCTGCTCGATGCCCGTTTCGAACGCGAGGACCTTGGGATCCTTGATGGTTCCTGAGTAGGCCAGCACACGCTTGCCGAGGGCCTTCTGGATGAGGCCGCGCACGAAGTAGCTGCGGATCGTGAGGTGGAACCGCGCCTTTTTGTCCGACTCCGCGAACGCCGGGTCGTCCTTTCGGTAATGGAAGGCGACGACGTAGTTGAGCGGATTGCGTTCGCCCTCGCCGAGCGCGTAGCGCAGGGACCGGAGCATGCGCGGGATGCCGCGCGCAAGGTCCTCGAGCAGCTTCAGCTCTTGGCGCTGCTCCGCCGGGTCGATATCGCCCGCACGGACCGCCCGCTTCACGTTCTTCTCAAGATCGTCCGTCTGAATGCGATCGAGGGATTCGGCGAGCTTCACCACCTCGTCGTCCTTCAGCAGGGTGTAGCGCCGATCCGGCTTGCGGCAGGACATACGGACGAAGGCCGCGCGGAAGTCCGCCAAGCGCTCTGCGTTCTTCGCGTCCACCTTCGCGACGATCTTCGCCGCCCGGTCCAGGTGCCAGTCCGTCACGGTGTGTTCGAACAGCCGACGGGCCGTGGCAGCGAGCTTGTGAACCTCGTCCAGGACGACCAGCGCCGGGTCGAGATCGCGCCAGCCGTCCACCAGCAGGCGGTTCATGAGGAAAAATGCCGTGGTGGTGATGATGGCTTCACCCCTCTCCAGACGCATACGCGCCTCGTACTTCGCCTTGAAGTACGGACAGGGTTCGACGCCTCGCTCCTCCGTGACGCCGTCTTGCTGACTCACGCGATGGCCGCACTTGAGCATGTAGCAGGGCGATTCCTGGGCGGTGACTTCCTTCCCTTTGTCGAGGTAGTACAGGCAGGAATGCTCGGCGCGGCCGAGCATCTTGCCGCCGGCGTCCGGGTACAGACGCGTCACTTGGTCGACAAGCGTCTTGGTGGGCGCAAGATAGAACACCGGACCAGTCCTCTGCGCTTTCGCGGCCAAAAGCGCCGCGACACCGACGGCCGTCTTGCCGGAACCGGTCGGCATCTCAAGTAGCACGCCGTTCTTCGCCGTTGCGAACGCGGCCAGCGCATCTTTTTGCGTCTGACGTGCCTGTTCGTGCGGGAAGTGCCGCAACAGATCGTCCAACACGGGCAACTCCATGGTATCTCCTTTGAAAGATCTTTCCGGCCCGGCATGGACCGGAACAGGCGAAGCTAGCCTAACGCACACGTCTTGTCAATGATTACACAATAAAACGGCGGGATGTCCGGATTGCTCCGTCATCCCGCCCAGTGGTGAGGCGTACTATGCGTAACTCTGCTGAACTCCGCTTTGCACGGCACGGCTGGAGATTACACCGCGTTGCTAAGCATTGGATGGTGCCCTTATGCCGTTCGGCTCTGCTCCTTCTCGAGATCGTCCTCGGTGAGGAGCGCCTTCACGTCCCACGTCTCCACACAGAAGCGGCCGAAGGGGCCGTTCTTCTGCGGCCGGAAGGCGCACAGGCCGATGCTCTTGCCGGCGATTTCGAAGAGGCTCCGCACCTTCTCGACCGTCATGCCATCGGTGAGATCCACCTCGATGCTCACGGCGAAGCCCCAGTCCTTGAACTTGGGCCGCACGATGCCCACGGTCGTGCCGTTCTGCATCTGCCCGCGGCGGACATCCGGCACCCATTCTTGGCGATCGAGGATGAAGAACCCCTCGTTGATGGTCAGGAACGACGGCAGGAGGGTGCTGTCAGAGGTGGAGATCGAGCGCCTGCCGTCGAACTTCACGCGCCGCCCGGCCTCGCGCAGGCAGGCGAAGAGATTCTCCTGCGGGATGCCGATCTTGCCTTCGTCGTTCTTGTAGAGGCACTTCTCGGCGATGTCGGTGAGCGGCGCATCCTTGGGCTTCTGCGGACGCTCGCCGCGGATGAGGACCGATTCGATCATTTCCGGCGTCATGGCCTGCATGAGCAGCGGGAAGATTCCCTTGAGCTTGACGTCGATGCGGGCGAGCACGTTCGGCTTGTCGGACATCGGCCACCTCCATAGATGGTGAACCTGGCCGAAATGGCACAGGGTCCTCGCGATTTAGGCGGGACCGGGCACCCTAGAATATTTCCTCGCTCACGTCAATGGTCTTTGGATAGATGTCCAACCCTGCTGACATCCTGGCACATGATTGCTACACTGTGACCAATCAATCCCTATGGCCAAAACCTCCTCTTCCGCCATCGTGCTCATCGTCGTCGCCGCGGCCGTCGTCGTGGGCCTGATCGCGTTCATCGCCACCCGCTCCGGCGCCTCGCCCGCGCTGGACGCCTTCGCCCAGTGCCTCACGGACAAGGGCGTGAAAATGTACGGCGCCTGGTGGTGCCCGCACTGCGCGGCGCAGAAGCAGTCGTTCGGCGGCGCTTTCAAGAAGGTCACCTACGTCGAATGCGCCACGCCGGACGGAAAGGGCCAGACCCAGGTCTGCAAGGACGCCGGCATTTCCAGTTATCCGACGTGGGAGTTCCCGGACAAAAGCCGCGTGACGGGCGTGCAGACGTTCGATCAGCTGGCGCAAAAAACCGGCTGCACGGCCCCGGCCGCCCCGTAGTATGAAATCCCGCATCGTCCTCCTGAACGCGTTTCTCGGCCTGTCGCTCGTCGGCGTCGTTTTGGCGCTCTATGCGCTGGCGCATGAGACCGGCCGGCTGACGGGCGGCGTGTGCGACATCAACGCGACGTTCAACTGCGACGTTGTGAACCGCGGGCCGTACGGCAACGTCGGCGGGGTGCCCGTGGCGCTGATCGGCGTCATCGGTTACGCTTTCTTCGCGCTGGCGGCTTTCCTGAAGCGCCGGGACGTGCATGACCGGCACCTGTCGCTGTTCCTGCTGGCGGCCGTTTCCGGCGGCGTCCTTTTCACGCTCTATCTCACGGGCGTCGAAGCGTTCGTGCTGCACACGTGGTGCCTCGTCTGCCTGTGCTCGCAGGCCGTGATCCTCTCGCTGTTCGGCCTGTCGCTGGCCGTCTTTCTCGGCGAGCGCCTGGAATCGCGGGCCGCGCAGGCGAAAGAGATTTTGGAAGAAGCGGCGGATGAACTGAAGGAGCTATAACATGATGCGAGATCCCGCTAAGAGCCTGTTCAAAATCTTTTCTCCCGGCTCCATTCGGCCCCGTTTTGGCTGCAAAAGGCTCAGACCTCCTCACCGTAGCTTCGGCTACGCTTCGTCGGCCTTCGCCTTTTTCGCACAAGACGTCATCCGAATGTCCCTGGAAGAAAGATTCTGAACAGGCTCTAGCGGCTAAAAGCTAAAGGCTAAAGGCTTCCCCCTTATGAAAAACACCGAAGCCAACATGGAAGCGCTGTTCGACGAGATCGTGGAGCGCGGACGCGCGGAAGGCGTGGAGGACGAACAGGCGTTCCGCGACCTGGTCGAGGAGGTCGTGATGGACAACGGCGAGGACGAGGGTTGGTACGAGGAAGACGAAGGCGGCGAAATGATGGAGCAGCTGCGCGGCCGCTGGGAGGAATACCGGGAAGCGGTCGGGCTCACGGCGTCCGCGGAGGAAATCGAACAATAAACGTAGAATCGCTCGGCCGTTTGTCGGCCCCGCTCGTAGAAGTCGTAGAAAACGTAGAAACGACGGTATGAAATTCCGGTACGAAGATTTGAAAGTGACGGGCCTTGTCCTGGATTTCATTGATGTGGTTTACGCGTCAGCGGAACGTTTTCCAAGCCAGGAAAAGTTCGAACTCGCGGGTCAAATTCGCCGAGCGGCCCAATCAGTCTTGCTTAACATCGCTGAAGGGTCCGCCCGCAACAGCAAGGCCGACTTTGCCCGATTCCTCCAAATGTCCTTGGGGTCCCTGACCGAAGTCCATGCAGCGCTCAAGATCGCCGCGCGCCGCGATTACTTGACCGACCGCGATATACAATGTATCTCCGATAAGATGGAACCAATCTGGTTCAAGCTTTGCGCTCTCCGCGATTCCCAGCGCGTCCGTTCCCATTGACCCTGCGCGGTTTTTCTACGAGCGAGCCGAAGGCGAGCGATTCTACGAGAACGTAGAAAACGTAGAACGTGGAATCGCTCGTCGCGGTTGGGGCCAGACTCGCTCGTAGAAACGACGCAGACGAGACGTTTCTACGACTTCTACGCTCTACGAGCGAGCCGAAGGCGAGCGGTTCTACGTCTTCTACGTTCTACGAGCCCGGCGTAGCCGAGCGATTCTACGACTTCTATGCATCTTTCCTTCCACGGCTCCGTCAACGAAGTCACCGGCTCGTGCATGAAGCTGGATGTGGCCGACGCGGTGGGGAAGGAGCACCGCCTCCTCATCGACTGCGGGATGTACCAGGGCGAGCGGCTGTGCGGCGGCAAGAACTTCCTGCCGTTCGGCTTCGATCCGAAGGACATCGAAGCCGTTTTCGTCACGCACGCGCACGCGGACCACACCGGCCGCCTGCCGAAGCTCTTCAAGGAAGGATACGCCGGCACGGTGACGATGACGGCCCCGACGGTGCCGCTCACGCGGCTCGTGCTCGAGGACGCCTTCCACATCATGGAGGAAAACGCCCGGCGCTGCGGCGATCCGGTGTTGTACGCGCTGGAAGACCTGCAGGCGCTGGAAGCGCGCTGCGTCGGCGTCGGCTATCACGAGGCCGTGGAAGTCGCGCCGGGCCTTACGGTCATGTTCCACGAGGCCGGCCACATCCTCGGTTCGGCGTACGTTTCGGTCGAGGCGGAAGGGAAGCGCGTCGTGTTCTCCGGCGACATCGGCAACGACGAAGTGCCCATCCTGCCGGCGACGGAGGCGATCTCGCGCGCCGACGCCGTCGTGTGCGAATCCACGTACGGCGACCGCGTGCACGAGGGCCGCGAGGAGCGCACGCGGAAACTGCGCGCCGCCGTCGAGGCGGCCATGGCGCGCGGCGGCACCCTGCTCATCCCGTCGTTTTCCATCGAGCGCACGCAGGAGCTCCTCTATGAGCTGAATCGGCTGCTGACGGGGGAGCTCAAGACGCGGGCTCCCATCTTCCTGGACAGCCCGATGGCCATCCGCGCGACGCAGGTGTACCGCGAGTTCAGCGACTATCTCAAATTCGACGCCAACGTCCTCACGGAAGAGGACCGTGATTTTTTCTCGTTCCCGACGCTGCGCGAGACGCTGACCGTGGACGAATCCAAGGCGATCAACGACGTGCCGCCGCCGAAGGTTATCATCGCCGGCAGCGGCATGATGTCGGGCGGACGCGTGCTGCACCACCTGATCCGCGTGCTGCCGGACCCGAAGAACATGGTGCTCATCATCGGCTACCAGGCCGCGCACACGCTGGGCCGCCAGATATACGACGGCATCAAGCGCGTGAACGTCTACGGCCAGGACGTGGACGTCCGCGGCGAGGTGCGGGCCATCGGCGCCTTTTCCGCGCACGGCGACCGCGACAAGCTGACGCGCTGGGTGCAGCCGGCCGACGGGCGGATTCCGAAGAAGATTTTCCTGACGCACGGCGATCCGGACGTGAAGGCCGCGTTCGCCGCGCATCTGCGGGAGGCGATAGGCGCCGACGCGGTCATCCCGGAATTGCATGCGGCGTATGAGCTTTAGAGCCCGTTCAACCTCTTTCTTCCAGGGACATGCGGATGACGTTCTTTCCCCGTTCGTCTTCCTGTCCGCGGCCGCGGCGCTGCTTGCGCTGTCCGGCGCGGGCTGTTCCGCGTCCGTCGGGACGGGCGCCGGCGCCGCCGGAGGGACGGTCTCGGGACACGTGACCGAGGCGCCGACCTGTCCCGTCGAGCGCCTTCCGCCGGATCCGCGCTGCGCGCCGAGACCCTACGCCGCGGCGCTGGAAATCGACACGGCCTCCGGCGCGCGCGTCGCCGAGGTTCATGCGGACGCCGCGGGCTTTTATTCCGTTGCGTTGTCGCCGGGTTCCTACGTGATCGGCCCGGCGCCAGGTGCGCCGGCGTTTCCGCGCGGCATGCGGAAGCCGTTCGCGGTTTCCCCGAACATGCGGACGAGCGTCGACCTGGTTTTTGATACGGGGATTCGATAGCGACGGGGAAAAGGCCGCCGGCAAGGGCGACGCCGCCGGCGGACGGCGGGGTTTTGGCGTGAAAAGCGGTTTTGTGTCAATCTGGCGGCAGCCCCCGCCCATGTCCGACCAAAAAGAAGACATCCGAAGCCGCATCGACCTGGTCGACCTCATCCAGGAGTATGTCCCGCTCAAGCAGGCCGGGAGCGTCAGCTGGAAAGGCCTGTGCCCGTTCCACGCGGAAAAGACGCCGTCCTTCCACGTCTCGCGCGACCGGCAGATTTGGCATTGCTTCGGCTGCAACGAGGGCGGCGACTGCTTCGCCTTCGTCATGCGCATGGAAGGGATGGATTTTCCGGAGGCGCTGCGCCACCTGGGCGCCAAGGTCGGCATCGAAGTCGCGCGATTTTCATCCGCGGAGAGCAATGAAAAACAACGTTTGGTCGCTGCCAACACCTTCGCCGCAGGCTATTACCGCAAGGTGCTTACGGACGCCGCTTCGGCGGCGGACGCGCGCGCCTACGTCGCGCGGCGCGGGATTCCCGAGGAGCTGGCGCAGGCGTTCGGGTTGGGCGTGGCGCCCGACGCGTGGGACGCGCTCGCGCAAGCCTTCGTCAAACGCGGGATTCCCGAGACGGACGGCGAGCGCGCGGGGTTGCTGATGCGCCGCCGGCAGGGGAGCGGGTTCATCGACCGCTTCCGGCGCCGCCTGATGATTCCGCTGCGCGACGCGCAGGGGAGCGTCGTCGGCTTCACCGGGCGGGTGTTTGCAGAAGCGGCTCTCGGCTCTCGGCTCTCGGCCGAATCGAGCGCCGAACGCCGAGCGCCGAACGCCGAATCCGCTGGCCCCAAATACCTCAACTCGCCGGAGACGCCGGTGTACCACAAGGGATCCATGCTCTTCGGCCTGGACTTGGCGAAGAAGGCCATCCGCGAGGCGGGCCGCGTCATCATCGTCGAGGGACAGATGGACGTCATCGCTTCGCACAAGGCGGGCGTCGCCAACATCGTCGCGTCGTCCGGGACGGCGCTGACCGAGGCGCAGCTCGCCCTGCTCAAACGGTACGCCTCCACGATCGTCTTTTCCTTCGATGCGGACGCCGCGGGCTTCAAGGCCGCGCAGCGGGGCATCACGCTGGCGCGGCAGGCGGGCTTTGACGTGCGCGTCGCCGTGCTGCCGGCGTCGGCGGGAAAGGATCCGGACGAAGCCGTGCAGAAGGATCCCCGCCTGTGGCGCGACGCCGTCCAAAGGACGGTCCCCATCATGCAGTACTTCATCGACCGCGCCGTCGCGGGACGGAATCTCAATGACGTGGACGACAAGCGCGCGATCTCGTCCTTCCTGCTGCCGGAATTCGCGCACATGTCGGACGTCGTGGAGCGCGAGCATTGGCTGCAAGCCGTGGCCGACCTGCTGCGCACGGATTTGGCCGTGCTGCGCCAGTCGATCCAGCGGCCGCAGGCCTCACCCCCGACCCCTCTCCCCTCACGTGGAGAGGGGGGATCGCCGCCTGCTTCCCCCTACACGTCAGCGGAGCGGGCAAGGGTGAGGACGCGCGAAGACCAGTCCCTGGAGCTCCTGCTCGGCCTGTTCATCAATCTGAACGAATTTCGCGCGCTGATCGCCGAGCGCCTGCCGCCGTCCGGCCTGCCCGCCGACGCCCGCATCCGCGGCCTTTACGCGCCGGCCGTCTCGCTGTATGATCGCGAGCGTTCATCTCCTGCGGCGCCGTCCGACCTGTTCGAACGGCTGCGCCGCCAGCTGCAGGCGCTGCCCGAGCCCGAGCGTACGTCGGAGACGTCGCTGCTCGACGCCGCCGTCCTGCAGGCCGAGCGCCTGGTCGAGGATCAGCCGCCCGCCGCCGTCGCGGGACATGTGCGACAATTGATCGAGGCCGTCGCTTCTTCCGAAGTCCGCCGGCGCCGCAAGGCGCTGGAGCAGGATATTCGCCGGGCCGAATCGGCCGGGAACAAAGAGGAAGTGCAGCGCCTTCTTGAATCGCTTAACCGACTGATGAGCTGACGATGAGCCGCGGCCCTCCCGACATCGGTCGATGGAGGCCCCTGCGACCTTCCGTCCCGCCCAGGCGCCCTATGTCCGTCAAGAAGATCGCCCCCAGGAAGAAAACCGCCCCGAAAGCGGTTGCCAGGAAGTCCGCCGCCAAAAAGGCTTCGGCCTTCGGCAAAGCCGGATCCGGCTCCGTCGGAAAAAGGCCGGCGCCGGTTCCCAAAAAACCCGTCCGCTACGCGAAGGCCCCGCCGCCCGCGCCGGAGATCATCGACCGCCTGCTCCGCAAGGGGCAGTCCCGCGGCTTCGTCACGGAGAACGAAGTCCTGTTCACGTTCGCCGACGTGGAGGATTATCTTCCCGTCTACGAGGATTTCCTGGACAAGCTTGACGCGACCGGCGTGCATCTGGTCGAGATGAAGGAGGGCATCCTCGGCCATCGCAAGGAGCAGGAGGAAGTGTTCGACAAGATCCGCGTGACCCGCGAAAAGGAACGGAAGGAAGCGGCGAACAAGAAAATCGAGATCCCCGAGCTGACGCAGGATTCCATCCAGATGTACCTGCGCGAGATCGGCAAAATCCCGCTGCTGACCGCGGAGGAGGAAGTCGCCCTGGCCAAGCGCAAGGAGCGCAACGAGAAGGAGGCCGAGATGCGCCTCATTGAGGCGAACCTGCGCCTCGTCGTCTCCATCGCCAAGAAATTCGTCGGCAAGCAGATGTCGCTGCTGGACCTGATCCAGGAAGGCAACATCGGCCTGTTCCGCGCGGTCAAGAAGTTCGAGTACCGCAAGGGCTACAAGTTCTCCACGTACGCGACGTGGTGGATACGCCAGGCCATCACGCGCGCCCTGGCCGACCAGTCGCGCACCATCCGCATTCCGGTGCACATGGTCGAGACGATCAACCGCTTCACGCAGGTCGAGCGCCAGCTCATCCAGGACCTCGGCCGCGAGCCGCTGCCGGAGGAAATCGCCGCCGAGATGGGCGAGGAGGTCGACAAGGTGCGGCAGATCCAGAAGATCTCGCAGGATACCGTGTCGCTCGAGACGTCCGTCGGCGAGGACGACGAGGATTCCAAGCTCGAGGACTTCATCGAGGACGTGAAGACGATCTCGCCGGACCGCGCCGCCGCGCGCGAGCTGCTGCGCGACTACGTGAACAACGCGATGCGCGACCTCAGCCCCCGCGAGCAGAAAATCCTCGAGATGCGCTTCGGGCTCTCCGACGGCGTGTCGCACACGCTGGAAGAGGTCGGCAAGGAATTCGACGTCACGCGCGAGCGCATCCGCCAGATCGAGGCGAAGGCGCTGGAGAAGATCAAGGCGAACCCGATCATCGAGAAGCTGAGGGATTATTAGGGCGTAGGCAGTAGCTCGTAGCAAGTAGCCAGGACGAAGCACGTAGCGCGGGGGCTTGTCCCCCGCCGCACCGAGAGGCCGTGTAGGGGCAGGCCCCTGTGCCTGCCCGTGCGCCGAGTGCCTGACGGCTGATGGCTGACGGCTGACGGCTCAAAAAACACGCCCCGCGGCTCCCAAGTTCGGGAGGGCGGGGCGCTTGCGTTCAGCGGGCGGCGACCATGGGCGACTCGAAGGTTTCCATGGGCGGGCCCGTCGGGTAGATGAAGTCCCACGTCGCTTCGTACTTGACGAGGTAGAGCCTCGTCTCGTCGGGGAGCGCGGTGCAGGACGCGCCGCGCCAGGCGGCGCCGCAGGAGCGGACGGCGTTGACGACCGTACCGGCGCTGGCGTTGTAGCCCGCCGCGAGGACGAGCCGCCGCGCTTCGGGATGGACGCGCAGCCAGTCGCGGTAGTTCTGGTCGTTCGCCACGGCCCACCACTCGTCGTCAGCGTGCAGGGCCATGGCCTCCATCGCCCGCAGGTGGTTGAGGCGGGCGTCCTGGTCCGGCGGCAGGCGGGCCGACGGATACGCGGCGCGCAGGCGGCGGTAGGTGTCCGGCATGAGTTGGGCGATCCCCGCCGCGCCGACGCGGCTCTTGCTGAAGTCGAAGGCGCGCGGGCCGTTCGCTCCGAGGATCGTCAGGGTGCGATTGATCATGGCCCTGCGCAGGACGGGCGTGTCGCGGACGAAATCCCGGTCGCTGTGCATCTGTTCTGTGAGGACGAGCGTGACGAGGTGCTGCGGCTCAACCGTGTTAGCGACGAGCTTCCCGGCGAAGTACCGCGACCGCACGCGCTTGGCGCGCAGGTCGGCGAT
>JAJYIV010000028.1 GCA_021789915.1 bacterium
TGACGTTTTGTGCGAAAAAGGCGAAGGCCGACGAAGCGTAGCCAAAGCTACGGTGAGGAGGTCTGAGCCTTTTGCAGCCAAAACGGGGCCGAATGGAGCCGGGAGAAAAGATTTTGAACAGGCTCTTAGAGCCTGAACAGACTCTAAGAAAAAACGCCGCTCGCGAGAGCGGCGCGCGCGACTACGCAGCCGTCGGGCGAAAACGGCGATACGCTTCCAATTCGCCAGGCCCGCTGCCGATGTCCTCGGGTTGCAGGTTCGCCGCGCGAAGATCCCGCAGCAGGCGATCCGCGCGCATGGCGTCCGGCGCGCGGCGCACGTCGGCGAGCCGATGCGCGAACGCCTGGCCTGCGCGATCCAATACGGCGCTTCTGCGGGCGTCGGCCAAGAGCTGATTCATGCGCCGACCTTCTTGGTCGTCGACGCCGAATTGATCCGCGAACGGCTTCAGGGCGTTCCACGTCTTGGCAAAGCGCGTTTCAACGTCCGATGCCGACAGGGGCGGAACGATCTTGGGCGCAAAACCGTCGTCGTCCGAGTCCCCGTCAGGGCCGAGCCGCTTCAAGGCGCGGAAGACGTCCCAGCGCAGCTTCACGAGCTCTACGGCAGCGAGGTACGCCTCCAGTTCTTTCGGCGGCCTTCGCTCGTACGGATGCGGCAAGGCGATCGAAAGGGCCTCGAAGCCGGCGCGCAGCAAGTCATTCTCGACCGCCCGGGTTTCCTCGGCCTCCGTATCCGCATCATCAAGATCGGATTCTCCCTCCGGGTCTTCCGGCGTCTTGTCGATCAACTCCTTCGCGCCGCGAAGGATCTTCTGCCTGTCGTAGGCGCCTTTGCTCCGCAGCGTCCACAGGCGTTCTTCGCACGTGCGGAGCACGCCCAAACGCTCAAGAGCGGCCAATTCGGCCTCGCTCGTCCCGAGCGCCGCCGGGTCGATCCGTCCTTCCGCCAGATGGCGGCGGACAAAGCGGACGAGCGCCTCGTCCGGCTCGTCGCGCACGGCGCCGAGCCAGTAGCGCGCCCACGGCAAGTGTTCCTCCGTCATCACGCGTGTCTCCTCGAATGGCGTGTGCGGCCTGCGCACGCCGGCATCCTCGCATGGGGCGGCACGGAGGACAAGATACGGCGCTGTGGATAAACGCCGCGAGGCCGAGGAACCGTTGTCTTTACACGCGCGGCTGGGAGCCGACGTCGATGAGGCGGCGGGCGAACATGGCCGTTGAGTTCTTCGGGAAGTAGCCGTCCAGGACGACATAGTCGCCGACCGCGGCGTCCGTGCGGCGCATGAACTGCCCGACGGCGTCCACGAACCAGGCGTCGGACGTCTCCACGGTGTAGTCGGTGCCGTCCGCGTCCGTCACCGTCAGCCCGGTCCCTTCCGCGTCGGCAATCCGCCCCTTGAGCCGCCCGCGCGTCATGCGGATGGCGCCCTCGATGGCGTCATAGCGCGTGGTGTATTCCGGCAGCGGCAGTTGGCGAAATCCCGCCACGGGCAACCCGGCCGCCAGGACGGGGGCGCTGAGCAGCCAGCCGGTCAATATCAGCCCTCCTGCGGCCAAGATCGACGTGGATTTCATAGCGGGCGGCACCGTAGCAGAAGAGGCGGATTCGGGCAAGGGGAGGGGATAAAAAATGAGCCATTGCGGGAAGGGCTCGGAGAGAAGCGCGGCGACCGGCGTCAGCGTAAGAGCGGCTTGCAGACGCGGCCCATGGTGCGGTCGTAGTAGAGCCGCGGGGTGCGCGCGCGGGCGGGCAAGGAACCGATCGCCGTCGACCGTGCCGTCGGATCCGTCAGCGCCAGCCGTACGGCGCTGTCGGCCGGCTTGGCGGCGGCCGGCTTGGCGGCCGGTTCTGGCCGCGATGCGCGCCGATCCGCGAACCAGCCGCGGATCTCCCTCGCATTGCCCATGAGCGTCGCGCCGAGACCGGTTCCGATCGCGAGGGAGAACGCGCCGATGAGGGAGAGCGGGCCGATGAGAGGAGCGTGCGGGCCGTGAAAGATCACGTACGCGATCGCCATGACGATCGCGAGGGAGCTTGGCGAGAGCCAGTCCAAGTTCAACTTCCGGCCGCTCTTCGGCAGATGCGGGCGCATGAACGCCGCCGGCTTCGCCTGTTCCCAAATGTCGCGCGCCATGTGGTTGGGCAGGTCGTAAACCGCCTGGAAGTTCACCCCGCGCCGGCAAAGCCCGAGCACGAAGGCCGCCACGAGCCCCCGCGACAGAGTGATGAGCACGAAGATCAGGAACCAGAACGCCACGATGAACGGCTGCGCCGTGTAGGCGAAGGCCCGGCGCTTGCGGACGCTGCACTTGTCGCGTAGCTCGTCATCATGGATGAGCGTCAGCCACTTCATCTCCATCGGACCCGGCGGCTTGGCGAAGCATTCCGGCGGCACTTCGACCTCGAGCGGTTCGGCCCGCTCGCCTTCCCAGTCGAAGCACAGGGCGGCGTCGGCTCGCTCGCCGCTCTCAGGATCCGGGTACGGATAATCGACGAGGGTCGTGTCCCACCGTCCGCCGCGCCTGGCCATGATGGCGGGACGATGCGCGCGCGACACGATCGCCGCGAAGATCAAATTGGCGCCGGCGCGCTCGAAGCGCACGTAGCGCATCAGATCGTTGAGCCGCGCCACGAAGCGCTGCTCGCGGGATTCACCGGCGCCCTTGGGCACGACGATGATGAGCACGAGCGGATTCGGCTCGCCCTTCGCCTGCCACGCGTCGAGCGTCGCCTGGTCCGTGCGCCAACGAACGGGCACGGTGCTGCTTTGCACCGTCCGATCGTGCGCGTCGATCATGATCTCGAACATGGGTTTCTCCTTCCCTGGAAAAGAACGCCTTGCGTCGGCACCATGCTCCCGCAAGGGAGCCAGCTTGGCACGCGCGATCTGGCCCCGTCAAGGCTCGACGCGTCCCATGTTTTCCGCTAGCATGCGCGCATCGTATGGTCACGCCGGACCACATCCGCAATTTCTGCATCATCGCCCACATCGACCACGGCAAGTCCACGCTGGCCGACCGGCTGCTTGAGATCACCGGCACCGTGGACAAGCGCAAGATGCAGGATCAGATCCTGGATTCGATGGAGCTTGAGCGCGAAAAGGGAATCACCATCAAATTGGCGCCGGCGCGCATGAAGTACACGTATCATCCAAAGACCCCCCCGCCGGCCGCGCATACCCCCCGTCTGCCAACGGACGGCCAGCAGGCAGCCCCCCTTGGCAGGGGGGCAATGTCAGCCGGCAGCCCCCCTCCTTCGGCTTCGCTCAGGACGGGCTTGGAAGGGGGGGAATTCGTCCTGAACCTCATCGACACGCCGGGCCACGTGGACTTCACCTACGAAGTGTCGCGCTCGCTGGCCGCCGTGGAAGGCGCCGTGCTGCTCGTGGACGCCACGCAGGGCGTGCAGGCGCAGACGATCGGCAACCTGTATCTTGCATTGGCGGAGGACTTGAAGATCATCCCGGTGCTCAACAAGATCGATCTCCGGCCGCCGACGTGCCGGCGCGCACGGAGGAGCTGGTGAAGCTGCTCGGCTGCGAGGTGTCCGACGTGCTGACGGTAAGCGGCAAGACGGGGCAGGGCGTGGCGGAGCTGCTGGACGCCATCGTTTCGCGCGTCCCGCCTCCGCCGGATCAGTCCGCGCGTCCCGTCCGCGCGCTCATCTTCGATTCCGCCTACGACGACTATCGCGGCGTCGTCGCCTCGGTGCGCGTCATCGACGGAGCCATCAAAAAGAACGACCGCGTCCGCCTGATGGCCACGGGCGCGGAGGGCGAGCTGCTTGAGCTCGGCGCCTTCGTTCCGGGCCCCTCAAGGTTCCATCCGCTGTCGGCGCTGGAAAACGGCCAGATCGGCTACGTGGTCACCGGGCTCAAGGACATCCAGGCCTGCCGCGTCGGCGACACGCTGACCCTGCGCGACGCGCCCGCGGCGGAGCCGCTTGCCGGCTACCAGCAGGCGAAGCCGATGGTGTACGCGGGCATCTTTCCAAAGGAAGGCAGCGACTTCACGCGCCTGCGCGAAGGCATGGAGCGTTTGAAGCTCAACGATGCGGCGCTCTCCTACGAGCCGGAGCATCAGCCGGCGCTCGGCTACGGCTTCCGCTGCGGCATGCTCGGCATGCTGCACTTGGAAATCGTGAAGGAGCGGCTGCGGCGCGAATTCGGCCTCGATCTCGTCGTGACGGTGCCGTCGGTGGCCTATCGCGTGCACCTGGCCGGCGGCGGGCAGCTCGTCGTCAAAAGCCCGCTGGAATTGCCAGATCCGTCGCGCATCGCGTCGATCGAAGAGCCCTGGGTTGCGGTGGACATCGTCACGCCCGTAGATTATGTCGGAGCCGTCATGCAATTCCTGCAGGAGCGCCGCGGCACGTATAAAACCACCGAGTACCTCTCCCCGCAGCAGGCCATCCTGCATTACGATGCGCCGTTGTCGATGGTGATCGTGGATTTCTACGACCGGTTGAAAAGCCTCACGTCCGGCTACGCGTCGCTCAATTACGAGTTCAAGGAATACCGGACGGCGGACGTCGTGCGTCTGGACATCCTGGTGGCCGAAGAGGCGGCGGACGCCTTGGCGCAGCTGGTGTACCGCGACCAGGCCGAACGCATCGGGCGCCGCATCGTGTCCGCGCTCAAGGAGACGATCCCGCAGGCCTGGTTCGTCATCAAGCTGCAGGCGGCCGTGGGCGGCAAGATCGTCGCGGCGGAGCGCATCGCCGCGCTGCGCAAGGACGTCATGGCGAAAATGTCCGGCGGCGACGTCACGCGCAAGCGCAAGCTCCTGGAAAAGCAGAAAAAGGGCAAGGCGAAAATGGCCGAATTGGGCGCCGGTTCCGTCGAAATCCCGACGGACGCGTATCTCTCCGTCCTGAGGCGGGATTGACAGGATACGGGGTTTCTGCTATGCTTGCGCCAGCAAAAACAGCCCGCGGGGAAATGAGGTCGGATTTCCGCCAAGGCCAAGATTTGCGGATTATTCATTCGTTTCCCAACGGTATGATGGGTGTCGTAAAGACCCTGCGCGATCGTGGCTTCGGCTTCATCGCGCCGGAAGGCGGCGAGAAGGACGTGTTCTTCCACGCGACGGAGGTGAAGAGCGAAGGCGGTTTCGAGGCCCTCCGCGAGGGCACGAAAGTCTCGTTCGACATGGCCGATTCGGACAAGGGTCCGAAGGCCGTCAACGTGATGATCGCCGAGTAAGCGATCCGAAGGCGTCCCCGCGCGGGGGCGCTTTTGCGTATGGACACGGCGGAGAAAACGTGCTAGCGTCCCGTCAGGTCTTTTCCCGCCACGGAGGAATCCATGGGAATCATCGCTCTTGCCGTCTTGTGCGGCTTCACGACCGCCTGGGCGCTTTTCTCCACGCGCGAGTGGCGCGCCGCCCGCGCGGATGCCGAGCGCGCGGTGGAAACGGAGCGCCGGGTGCGCGCGGCGCACGAACGGCAGCTCGAAACGTGGAAGCAGCTGGCGCTGATCGACGGCCTGACGGGCCTCTTCAACGCCCGCGGCGCCGAAATCGAATTGCGCCGGATCGTCGCCGGCGTCCTGCGGTCGACGGGATACGTGACGGCGTTCATCGTCGACATGAACCGCCTCAAGCACGTGAACGACACATTCGGCCACGGGGCCGGCAGCGTCGCGATCGCGCTTCTGGGCGGCGTCCTGCGCGAGACGCTCGTGCGCGACGGCGACGTCGGCTGCCGCCAGGGCGGGGACGAATTCATGATGATCCTGCCCGGCACGGGCCGCAGCGGAGCCGCCAAGGTGGCGGAACGCGTGCGCGGCGGCCTGGCGGCGGCGGATTTCCGCCCGGACAGCGCGAACCGCTTCGAGCTCTCGGCGTCCATCGGCGGCGCGACGCTGTGCGTGACGAAGGACGCGGCGACGCTCGGCGCGCGGTCGTGGAATTTGAACGAGCGCCGCGGATCCGCTCTCGTGGACGAGGTCGTCGACGCGCTGAAGCGAAGCGCGGACGTGGCGATGTACCGCGCCAAGCAGAAGGCTCACGGCGATCCGCTCGGGATCACGACGGCCGTGTCGTTCGGCGACGAAGCCGAGGCGGAATAGGCGTACGCAAAGGCTTGCCGTCGGCAAGCCTTTTTCTTTTGAGAGCCTGTTCAACGTCTTTTCTCCTTCTGCGCGCCGCATGCTACCATCACGCCCATGCGCCCTTTGCTCGAACTTGCGGGAGTGTCCAAGTCTTTCGGCGGCCGCGCCCTCTTCGACGCGGTCGATTTGACGGTGGACGACGGACAGCGCATCGCCGTGGTCGGACGAAACGGCGCCGGCAAGACGACCCTGTTGCGCATCCTCCTTGGCCAGGAGCCGGCGGACGCCGGCGACGTGCGGCGCTTGAGCGGCTTGCGGCTTGGCTGGGTGGAGCAGCACGCGCATTTCGGCGCGGGCGAAACGGCGATCGCCTTTCTGGAGCGTGAAAGCGGCAAGCCCGCGTGGGCGTGCGCCAGGCTGGCGGCGCATTTCCAGCTGAAGGGTCCGACGCTGTCGTCTGTCTGCGGCGCGCTCTCCGGCGGTTATCAGATGCGCCTGCGCCTGGCGGCCATGCTGCTGCGCGATCCGAACCTGCTCGTCCTGGACGAGCCGACCAACTATCTCGACCTGGCCACGCTGCTCCTCCTCGAACATTTTCTGCGCACGTTCCGCGGCGGATATCTCATCGTCTCGCACGACCGCCAGTTCCTCAAAAACACCTGCACGTCGACCCTGGAAGTCGGCGGCGGGCGCGTGCGTTTCTTCCCGGGGCCGCTGGAGGACTATCTGGCGCAAAAGGAACAGGAGCTCGCCTGGACGCAGAAATCGAACCGGCGCGTGGATGAGGAACGGGCGCGCATGCAGGCGTTCGTCAACCGCTTTCGCGGCACGCCGTCCAAGGCGTCCGCCGTGCGCGACCGGCAGAAGCGCCTGGACAAGCTGCAGACCATCGAGATCGAGCACACGCTGCCCGTGCCGCGCATCCGCATCCAGTGCCAGGCGGCGCCGCCGGGCTATGCGCTGCGCACGACGGATTTGTCCATCGGGTACGTCGGGCGCACGGTAGCGCAGGGCATCGATCTCGAGATCCAGCGCGGCGACCACGCCGTCATCGTCGGGGAGAACGGGCAGGGAAAATCCACGTTTCTGAAGACGGTCGCCGGACAGATTCCCCCGCTTGCCGGCCGCTACAAGTGGTGGCCCAAGGCGAGCATCGGCGTCTACGATCAGCACGTGCTGAACGGCTTGCGGCCGGAAGAGACCGTCGACGCCTTCCTGGCGCGCTCGGCGCCGAGCGGCCTTCCGCGCGAAGACGTCCTGCGCATGGCCGGCGACTTCCTGTTCGGCGATGACGACCTGAAGAAGCCGGCCAAGATGCTCTCCGGCGGCGAGCAGGCGCGCCTGTGCCTCGCCGGCTTGCTGCTGCAGCGCCACGCCGTGCTGCTCCTCGACGAACCGACCAACCACTTGGACGTGGAGACGACGGAAGCGCTGGCGGCCGCGCTGCAGGAGTATGCCGGCACCGTCCTGTTCGTCTCGCACGACCGGACCTTCGTGCAGATCGTGGCCGACCGCATCGTGGAGGTCCGCGACGGCGGCGTCCGGGCGTATCCGCACCCGTACGAAACCTACGTGCAGGACATGGAAGAGCGCTTGGAAGCGGCGGCATCGGCGCCGACGGAAGACGGCGTCGGCCTGACCACGCCGACAGGCGGAGGAAGGGACCCGGGCGAATCAGGCCAGGCATCATCGAAGGCATGGGCGCGCGAGCGGCGCGCGCGCCTGCAGGAAGCCAGGCGCGAGCTGGCGCGGTTGGAAAAACAGATGGCGGAGTGGGACGGAAAGAAGAGCGGCCTCATGCGCTTCTTCTTCGAACATCCGTTGGATTATGACCCCGAGAAGCGGCGGCAGCTCGAGGAAGCCGACGGCGCGCTGGCGGCTCTCGAAGAGAAGTGGTACGCCGCGCAGGCCGAAGTCGGACGCTTGAACACAAAATAGGCTCTATGTCTGATTTTTTCGAAGCGTCGCTGGCGCTGCATCGCGCGCACGGCGGCAAGCTGGAAGTCCGCCCGACGGTTCCGCTCGAGACGCGCGCGGATCTGTCGCTCGCCTACACGCCCGGCGTGGCGGCGGTCAGCGAAGCGATCGCAAAGGACAAGGCGCTGGCGTACGCGTACACGATCAAGCGCAACGCCGTGGCCGTCGTCACGGACGGTTCGGCCGTGCTCGGGTTGGGCAATCTCGGGCCGGCGGCGGCGCTGCCGGTGATGGAAGGGAAGGCGGCGCTGTTCAAGCGCTTCGCCGGCGTCGACGCGTTCCCGCTGTGCCTGGACACGCAGGATCCCGACGAGATCGTCGCCACCGTCAGACGGATCGCGCCCGCGTTCGGCGGCGTCAACTTGGAGGACATTTCCGCCCCGCGCTGCTTCGAGATCGAACGGCGTCTGCGCGGCCTGCTCGACATCCCGGTGATGCACGACGACCAGCACGGCACGGCCACCGTCGTGCTGGCCGCGCTCTTGAACGCGCTGCGCGTGAAGGCGATGCCGCTCGCGGACGCGCGCGCCGTCGTGAGCGGCGCGGGAGCGGCGGGGCATGCCGTCGCGCTCATGCTGCGCACGGCGGGCCTCGCGGACGTGACCGTCTGCGACCGCGGCGGCGTCGTATCGCCGGGCCGCGCGGACCTCAACGAGGAAAAGCGCGCGCTCTCGGCGTGGACGAATCCGCGCGGCGTGCGCGGCACGCTGGCGGACGCGGTGCGCGGCGCCGACCTCTTCATCGGCGTGAGCGCGCCGGGACTACTGACGGCCGACATGGTACGGTCCATGCGTCCGCAGCCGATCGTCTTCGCCCTGGCCAATCCGCGCCCGGAAATCATGCCGGACGAAGCCCGCGCGGCCGGCGCGCTCGTCGTCGCCACGGGGCGGTCGGATTTCCCGAACCAGGTCAACAACGTGCTGGCGTTCCCGGGGCTGTTCCGCGGCGCGCTCGATCACGGCGTGAAGCAGTTCGAGCCGCGGCACTTCGCGCAGGCCGCGCGGCGTCTGGCCGCCTGCGTGCCCGCGCCGACGGCCGAGCGCATATTGCCGGATCCGTTTGATCCGCAGGTCGTGCCGGCGGTGGCGGGAAGCGTTGCGGAGTGATGCACGCCCAACGCCCCATGCCCGTCATTCTTCATCACGGCCGCGAGATCGTCTGGGAGTTCAAGCGCCATCATTTGGCGCGCGGGTTGAGATTGAAAGTCTACGCCGATGGCCGCGTCGTCGTGACGTCGTCGCCCCTCTTCGCGAGCGAGGCTGCCGCAGAGCGTCTCGTGCGGCAACAGGCGGACTGGGTGCTTGCGGCGCTTGCGCGGTGCGTCCGTCGTCCCGCGCGGCCGCCGCTGCAAGGTCCGCCCCACGAGTACCGTCGCTTCAAGGCTCCGGCGCTCGATGTCGCGTGCGAACGCGTCGAGCGGTTTGCGGCGCTCTACGGCGTGCGCGTCGGACGCATCTCCATCCGCAACCAGAAGACGCGCTGGGGCAGCTGTTCGCGCGCGGGAAATCTTTCCTTTCACTACAAAATCGCCCTCGTGCCGCGGCCGCTCGCGGATTATCTCGTCGTCCACGAGCTCTGTCACCTGCGCTCATTCGACCATTCGCCGCGGTTTTGGCGTCTAGTCGCGCAGGCCGTGCCGGAGTACAAACGCATGCGCAAGCTCCTGGCCGATTTCGGCGGGGAAGAGGATTGATGCTTGCCCCCGTCGTTTTTGCTAAAGTGGAAACCTATGTGCGGCATCGTCGGGTACGTCGGGGAACGAGAGGCTCTCCCGTTTTTGACGGAGGGGTTGCGCCGTTTGGAGTACCGCGGATACGACAGCGCCGGCGTCGCCGTACTCGGGCCGTCGCTGCGCATCGTGCGCGCGTCGGGAAAGATCGCCGCGCTGGCGGACCGCCTGCGCACGGAAGAGCCGAACGGAACGACGGGCATCGCGCACACGCGCTGGGCCACGCACGGCCCGCCGTCCGAGGCGAACGCGCATCCGCACGCGGACTGCCGGCACCGCGCCGCCATCGTGCACAACGGCATTATCGAAAACTATGGCGAGCTCAAGGGCGAACTGGCGGCCCGCGGCCACCGGTTCGCGTCCGAAACGGATTCGGAAGTGCTGGCGCATCTGTTGGAAGAGGGCCTCCAGGCGGGAAAAAGCCTGGCGGATGCCTTGGCGTCGGCCCTTAATCGCGTGCGCGGAACCTACGGCGTTGTCGCGATTTCCGAGGATCATCCGGGTCGTCTGGCCGCCGCCCGGCTTGGCAGCCCGCTCGTCGTGGGAATCGGGCGGGATGAATATTTCGTCGCGTCCGACGCGGCGGCCATTCTCGGCCATGCCTCCGGCGTCGTGCATTTGAAGGACGGAGAGCTTGTCGAAGCGTCGGCAGAGGGATATGTCGTTCGATCCCTCGTCTCGGCGCCCGTTGACGGGACCGTCGAGCGGCTGGAAGGCACGGTTGCCGGCTTGCAAAAGAACGGACACCCGCACTTCATGCTGAAGGAAATTCATGAACAGCCTGACGTTCTTCGGAACGTCCTGCGGGGACGCGTGGACATGGAAGCCGGCACGTCGATATTGGGCGGTCTGCGCGACGTGGGGGATCGTCTGGCATCGTTGGATCGCCTCTCCATCGTTGCATGCGGCAGTGCGTATTATGCGGGGCTGATCGGCAAGCGAATGATCGAAGAATGGGCGGGCATTCCGGTGGAAGTGGACGTGGCCAGCGAATACCGGTACCGCGATCCGATCGTCACGGCGCACACGGCCGTGTGCGCCGTTTCGCAATCCGGCGAGACGGCGGATACGCTGGCGGCCCTGCGCGAGGCCAAACGCAAAGGCGCGCTGACGATCGGGCTCGTCAACGTCGTCGGTTCGGCCGTCGCCCGGGAGACGGATGCCGGCATCTTTACGCACGCCGGTCCGGAAATCAGCGTGGCGTCGACCAAAGCGTTTCTTGCGCAGGTCGCGACGCTGGCGCTGCTGGCCGTGCATCTCGGCCGCCGCCGCGGGTTGCCGTCGGCGAGCGCGCGGGCCATCTTGTCGGAATTGGAACGGCTGCCGCGGCTCATCGCTTCCGTTCTCGAACAGGCCGCTGCGTTCCGCACCCTGGCACGGGAGTACGGCGCGGAACGCGACTTTTTCTATCTTGGCCGCGGCTACGGTTTGCCGCTGGCCCTCGAGGGGGCGCTCAAGCTCAAAGAGATCGCGTATGTGCATGCCGAAGGGTACGGAGCCGGCGAATTGAAACACGGTCCCATCTCGCTCGTCGACGCCGCGTTTCCCAGCCTGGTGATCGCCCCGCGGGATTCCGTTTATGAAAAAACCCGTTCCGCCATCGAGCAAATTCGGGCCCGCGGCGGCCGCGTGCTCGCCTTGACGGACGAGGGAAATGCGGATCTGGACGGATTGGCGGCGCAGGTAATCCGCGTCCCGCACGTGTCCGAAGCGCTGTTTCCGCTGGTGGGGATCGTCCCGCTCCAGTTGTTCGCGTATTATTCCGCCGTTCAACGCGGGCTTGATCCGGATCAGCCGAGGAATCTCGCCAAGAGCGTGACGGTCGAGTAGGCGCGTTCGCGTCCGGGGGAAGGACGACGAACGAAAAACCTGCTCGCGGGCGGAGCAGGCTGATGAGGATGCCGGGCGCGCGGCTACTCGTCGTCGCGTTCCTGCGCGCGTTCCCACCGCTCGTAGTGCGCGGCGTGACTGCCGGCGGCGTCGCGGAGCATGTCGCGTTGGCGGATTTCTTCCCGTGCGCGCGCGTACTCGTCGCCGGGCTCTACACCGGCGGCCATGCGCCGCGCGGCCGCCTGCGTTCCGCCGCGGCGGCCGAACTCGGCCGTGAGCAGCGACTGCATCCGCGCGCGGCGTGTGCCTTGCATTTGCTTGCCTTCCAACGCGAGGTCGATCGCGTTCGTGACGCGGCGCCGGTACGCGTCGAGGTCGGCCGGCGCGCCGCGCTTCTGCGCCGCATCAAGCTGGCGCTCAACGGACGCGACAAGCGCGTCGTACAGGGCGCGGTCCGGGCCGGATTCCGGCAGCGTGCGCTTCGGCGCGGCGGACGTGCGGCGTTCATTCGATGGCAGGTGTCGCTCAGGCATGGAGGCAGTATAGCACGCAAAGAGCCAAATGGAACAAAATGAAACAAAAAACCAAGGACCAAATTGGTCCTTGATTCTTTGCCTCATTTGGTCCTTTCTAGATTCCCATGCCGCCGTAGAACTTGCGCGGGCCCTTGCCGCGGCGCTGGCCGCCGCCGTACTGGTCTTCGTGCAGGTCCAGTTTGGGGCCGCCTTTGCGCTTGCCGCGCGGTCCGTGCTTGTGGTCGCCGCGAGGAAAGGGCTTGCCCTGCCTTCCGGCAGGCGGGCGTCCGTCGCGGCGCGGGAAACGGGATGCGCGCGGTGCTTGGCCGCCGGTCGCTTCGCCTTCGAAGAAGGCGAAGTCGCCGCGGGGTTTGCCGCCGTTTGCGCGGCGCGTGCCGCCGGAGCGGTCGTGACGCGCGAAACGGTCCTGGCGACCGCCGCGGGGCTCCTCGCGTTCGACGTGCTGCGCCATGCGCGGCGCCGGCAATTCGGCCGGCAGCGGCCTGACCAGGATCTGCTTGCGCACCAGGCGCTCGATCGCCTTGACGTCCGGACGCTGGTCCGGCATGGCGAAGGAGATCGCCTTGCCCGCGCGGCCGGCACGCGCCGTGCGGCCGATGCGGTGCACGTAGTCGTCGCTCTGGTCTGGCAAATCGTAATTGACGACGAGCTCGATGCCCGTGACGTCGATGCCGCGGGCCGCGATGTCCGTCGCAATGAGCACGCGGTACTTGCCGCTCTTGAAGCCGTCCAGCGCGTCGCGGCGCTGCGCGAGCGACCGGTCGGAGTGGATGTCGGCCGCCGTGTGCCCCATCTGCTTCACCTGGCGGGCCAGCTTGCGCGCGCCGAATTTGGTGCGCGAGAAGACGAGAATGGATCCCTTGTATTCGCCGAGGATTTTCTCGAGCAGGCGCGGCTTGTCCTGTTTGTTGACGAAATACATTTCCTGCTCGACGCGCTCGGCCGTCGTGCCGGGGGGCACGACCTCGATCCGCACCGGCATCTTCAGGTAATGGCTGACCATGCGCGTGATTTCCTCCGGCATGGTGGCGGAGAACAGCATGGTCTGGCGTTCCGACGGGACGTTTTCCAGGATGCGGTTGATCTGCGGGGCGAAGCCCATGTCGAGCATGCGGTCCGCTTCGTCGAGCACGAGGATCGTCACGTCCTTGAGGCTCACGGTTTTTTGGTCGAGATGGTCGATCAAGCGGCCCGGCGTGGCGACGATGACATGGGGCTTTTTCTGCACCATGTCGATCTGGCGGTTCATATTGGCGCCGCCGATCAGGATGGCGGTGCGCAGGCCGAGCGGGCGGCCGATTTTCTGCAGCGTCTCCTCGACCTGAAGCGCGAGCTCGCGGGTCGGGAGGAGAATGAGGCCCTTGCCCTTCACGGACGCGAGGCGCTGGATCATGGGGACGGCGAAGGCAAGCGTCTTGCCGGTGCCCGTCTGGGCGATGCCGATGACGTCCTTGCCTTCCAATCCGGCGGGGATCGCCTGGTGCTGGATCGGCGTCGGCGTGGCGTACTTGGCCTTGGCGAGCACGTCGAGGATCTTCGGCGCGATGCCGAGGCCGAAAAAGGACGGCTGTTGGCTGTTTCCGCCGGAGGCGGATCCGCCTTTGGCGGAGGCTGTTGGCTGTTGGCCAGACATAGAAACAAAAAACGCGGGAGCGGACGCCGATACTCTTGGCATCCGTGCAACTTAGAAGCGACCCGATTCCGTCGGAGTCGCATCAAGCGCATCTCTCGCGGTTCAGGTCCTGGCGCCCGAGCATGGCTCAAGGGCGACGGAGTAACGCGGGAAGCATAGCAGAGACGGATCATCCTGTCAACAGCAGATGAAAAAACGCCTCCGGAACCGGA
>JAJYIV010000004.1 GCA_021789915.1 bacterium
GCCACAAGGCGTTCGCGGCCGCCCAGGGCAAGGACCTCGACACCTACCGCGCCGCGCTGCGCGATTTCGGGATCGCGGACGTCCCGGCGCTGTTCTGGACCGCTTACGACTGTGGCCAGCTCATCAATTTGTCCAAGGAAGATCCCTTCCTGGTCGCCCAGCTCCCCAGGGTCGCGGCGCTGATGCACCGGGTCGAGGCGCTGGATCCCACCTACTACCACGGCGGCGCTTACCTGTTCGACATGGTCGACGCAGCCGCCCGCCCGCCCATGCTGGGCGGTCAGCCCGCGGTGGCCAAGGCGGCGTACGACAAGGCGCGGGCGATAGATGGCGGCAGGTTCCTGACCACCGACGTCATGTTCGCGCAGTACTACGCGGTGCAGGACATCATCCGCATGCTGCTGCGGCCTTCCGGCTCCTGACGCGCGCAGCGCTTCGCCGGCCCTTTCGTCCCTCGGGACGTCGGGCCGGTTTTTCGTTGCCTGCTGCGCGGAATTATTGACGCTTCCTTCGTTCTCGCCTAGCATACCCGCCATGAACCTCACCGAACTCGCCCGCCGCCTCCGCGTCGACCCCGATCTCCTGCGCGACAAACTGCCGGAGCTCGGGTTTTCGATCGGCCGGCGCGCGATCAAGATCGACCCGCGCGTGGCCCAGCAAATCGTCGACGCCTGGGGCGAGATGCGCCGCCGCGAGCGCCTCACGGAAAAAGTCGCGGAGCAGAAGCGCGAGCAGGAAATGCGCGAGATGCGCAAGCTGGCGCCGGATACGATGAAGGAAATCCGTCTGCCGAGCGTGCTGTCCGTGCGCGATCTGGCCAGCAAGATGGAAGTGCCGGTGCCGCGCCTCATGCAGGAGCTGATGAAAAACGGCATCCTGGCCTCGATGAACGAACGCATTGATTTCGATACGTCCGCCGTGCTGGCGGAGGATTTGGGGTTCCGCGCATTGCCGGAAGAGAAGGCGGCCGTCGAAACGGCCGAAACGGCGGCGTCGCAGGATCGCGTGCGTCAGGCGGTCGAGGGCGAGAAAACGGAGGCCCTGAAGCCCCGTCCGCCGGTGGTGGTCGTCATGGGCCACGTGGACCACGGCAAGACGCGGCTCCTGGACGCCATCCGCTCCACACACGTCATGGAAACGGAAGCCGGCGGCATCACGCAGCACATCGGCGCCTATCAGGTGGAGCGCAACGGCCGCCAGCTTACGTTCATCGACACGCCGGGCCACGAAGCCTTCACGGTGATGCGATCGCGCGGCGCCAAGGTCGCCGACATCGCCATCCTCGTGGTCGCCGCCGACGACGGCGTGCAGCCGCAGACCAAGGAAGCGATCAACATCATCAAGTCCGCGCGCCTGCCGTTCATCGTCGCGCTCAACAAGATGGACAAGCCGGACGCCAACCCGGACCGCGTGAAGGGCCAGCTGGCGGAACTCGATCTGGTGCCCGAAGATTGGGGCGGCAAAACGGTCGTCGTGCCCGTCTCGGCGCGCGCGATGACGAACATCGACAAACTGCTTGACATGGTGATCCTGACCGCCGACGTGGAGCAGGACCGCATCCGCGCCAACCCGGACCGGCCGGCCATCGGTACCGTCATCGAGTCGCACGTGGACCCGGGCGCCGGCCCCGTGGCCACCGTGCTCGTGCAAAGCGGCACGCTGCGGCCGGGCGACACGCTGGGCGTACGCGGCGTCCATGAAGGCCGCGTGCGTTCGATGCAGGACTGGGAAGGCAAGATGGCCGCCAAGGCGCCGCCCTCGATGCCGGTGCAGATCCTTGGTTGGAAGGAGGCGCCGGCCGTCGGCGACATCATGGAGGTGCCGGCGGATCCGAAGACGCTGCGCAAGCTTAAATCGACGGAGACAAGCAGCCGCGCCACCGAGGAAGTCGCCGCCATCAAGCACGCGCCGGCGGAGACGTCGGAAGACGGCAAGCGCGTGCTGAACCTCATCGTGCGCGCCGACGTGCTCGGATCGCTGGAAGCGATCCTTGGCATGCTCGACACCATCCGGCACGAGGACGTGGCGGTGAAGGTGATCGGCAAGGGCCTGGGCCACATTACGGAAACCGACGTGCTGAACGCGGAAGCCGCGCAGGCCGTCATCATGGGGTTCAATGCGCGCCCGAACGCGACGGCGGAGAGCCTGGCGCGCGACAAGAACGTCGACGTGCGCGAGTACAGCATCATCTACCGCCTGTTCGAGGACGTCCTGGCGGAGCTGCGCAAGATGCTGCCGTCCGAAACCATCGTGACCGAGCTCGGCCAGTTCGAGGTGCTGGCGCTGTTCCGCAAATCCGACGAAGGCCAGATCGTCGGCGGCAAGGTGAAGGGCGGAAAGCTGCTGCCGAAGGCCAAGCTGCGCGTGAAGCGCCTGCCTGCCGGCAGGCAGGCGGCGGAGATGGAATACGTCGGCGAAGGCGAAATCGGCGCCCTGCAAATCGGCCGTTCCGACGTGAAGGAAGTGTTCGGCGGGCAGGAATGCGGATTGCAGTTCAAGGGCCGCGTGAAATTGGAAGTCGGCGACCTGCTCGAAGCGTACACGGAGGAGAAGAAAGCGCGCGACCTTGTCATCAAAGGCATCACGAGACGATGAACGAGCCATTAGCCATTAGCCCTTAGCCTTTAGCGGGAGCGCGACTTCCCGCCAACGGCCTTCTCCTATGCCAGAACTCACCCTGACCGAAGCGAATTTCGACCAAACCGTCCTGCCGTCCGCGACGCCCGTTCTGGTGGATTTTTGGGCGCCGTGGTGCGGGCCCTGCCGCATGATGGGACCGATCGTCGACGAGCTTGCCGAAGCATGGAACGGCCGGATCGCCGTCGGGAAAGTGAACGTGGACGATCATGGGGCGCTCGCGCAGCGCTACAACATCCTGTCGATCCCGACCTATATTCTCTTTAAGGGCGGCAAGCAGGTCGATCAGTTCTCCGGCGCCATGCCGAAAGAGGCGTTGAAGGCGCGCGTGGAGAAGTTCTTGAATTAGGGGCTAACGGATAACGGCTTCCCCTATGCCCGAGCACCTCATCATCATCGGCGCAGGCCCCGCCGGCTACACGGCCGCGATCTACGCGGCGCGGGCGAATCTTTCCCCGCTGCTGTTCGAGGGGCCTGAGCCGGGCGGCCAGCTGACGTCCACGACGGCCGTTGAAAACTTCCCGGGATTTCCCGACGGCATCCAAGGGCCGGAGCTCATGCAGATCATGCGCAAACAGGCCGAGCGGTTCGGCGCGCGCCTCGTCGGCGAGACGGTGGAAAGCGTGGACGTCGCGGCCGCGCCGTTCTCCGTGCGCACGAACGGCGGAACGTACCAGGCCGAGGCCGTCATCCTGTCGATGGGCGCCTCCGCCCGCTGGCTCGGCGTGCCGGGCGAGAAGGAATACAAGGGACGCGGCGTGTCGGCCTGCGCCACGTGCGACGCGCCGTTCTTCCGCGGCAAGGACGTGCTGGTGGTGGGCGGCGGGGATGCCGCGATGGAAGAGGCGGACGACCTGGCGAAATTCGCCGCGTCCGTTCGCATTCTCGTACGCACCGCCGAACTGCGCGCCTCGCCTATCATGCAGGAGCGCGCCAAGGCGAATTCGAAAATTTCCTTCCTGTGGAACACCGAAGCGAAGGAAGTCGTCGGCGACGGCGCGAAGATGACGGGCGTCAAGACGTTGAACAACAAAACGAACGAGATGGCGGAGCTCAAAGCCGACGGCTTGTTCCTCGCGATCGGCCACCAGCCGAACACCGGCCTGCTGCAGGGCCAGCCCGTCGAGCTCGGGAAAGGCTACGTGATGGTGAAGCCGGGAACGACGCAGACGAACGTGCCGGGCGTGTTCGCCGCCGGCGACGTGGCGGACTGGACGTACCGGCAGGCCATCACGGCTGCCGGCACGGGCTGCATGGCGGCGCTCGACGCGCAGCGGTTTTTGGCGCACGGGGAAAAGTAGTTGGGAGACGGAGAGACGGTTAAAAGTTAGACGATTAAACGCGGCTCTCGGCTCTTGAACCCCTCCAGACCTCCCCTTGGCAGGGGAGGATAACGCGTGCCGACATTCGTCTCATTCGCTGTCTTCGTAGGATTCGCAGGCGATTCGTTGATTGGTACACAAAGAAAATCCGGCCCGGCTCCGCCATGGAGCTCGGGCCGTTTGCGTCTTCGGACGGAACCTCAGAAGAGGCGCGGCTGGCCGACATCGGCCCAGTACTCTTCCACCTTCTTGAGATACGCGGCGAACGTCATGGCCTCCGGTTCATGATCGATAAGGTGCTCGACGACGTAGTCGCGCGCCGCGTCCCAGCGGAAGCGCATGGGCGCGTGTCCGCTGTCGAGGTACAGGCGGAACACGCTTTCGCCGCCGTCCTCCGGGGTGCCTGGCTCCGGCTTCCACTGGCGGGGTTCCAGCGGCGACCATTCATCCCGGCCGTCGGGGTGTCGCAGGACGAAGGCTTCGTGCGCCGGCACCGCTTCCCCGGCCACGGCAACGAAGAACGTCGCGTACGAAGACGGATTCTTCTGCGGGAAGAAGACGTCACTGGTCACCAGGTCAGCCTGGGTCGGCACGTTCTGTTCGTCCACGTGGATACCGATCTCCGCGGCGCGGAGCACGCCCTCGAGCTCCGCCGCTTTCGCGTTGATCCGTACGCCTCGCCGCTTCCCGTCCTTCCAGACGAGCAGTACGTCGTCGGCGACGGATGGCTGCACGGCGACGCCCGACGTCAGTTTGCCGTCCGGCGTCAAGGTAAAGAACCGCATCGTTTTGCCCCCTTTCAAGGGCGCTTGGCGCGCGAAGGCGCGGCACAAGACGCGTCGAAGCGTAGGGGCGGCGCGGCCGCTTGTCAAGCGACGCAGCGCTTTGCACCGCGTCAAGAAAAACGCCCCGGCTCCAGCGAGGAGCGGGGCGAGATGAAGGGAAGTGCGTCTAGGAGCCGTTCGCCGCCTGACACGCCTCCGAGTGCCGCAGGAACTTCTCGGCCGTGTCGCGGCGCGCGAGCGCGGTCCGAGCCTTCTTGGCGCGCGCGACGAGATCGTCGGCCAGCGCGGTATTGCCGGCGCAGATGGCCGGCGTCTTGCTGTGAAAGTCGAACGGCACGTCGTCGAGCGGACGGCCATCGAAATCGCAGACCGTACCGCCCGCGCCCTTCACGATCGCATAGCCGGCGCCGAGCTCGCGCTGGCGCTGCGAGAGACAGAGCGTCGCGGCGGCGATGCCGGACGCCACGCAGGCCATCTCGTACGACGCGCAGCCCGGGCTGCGCAGCCATCCTTCCTCGCCGCGGAACATCTCGGCGGCGAGTTCCCGTGTGGGAGGGAAGAACAGATCAGGAAAGAAGTCCTTCGTGCCCAGGTCGATCTTCCGCTCCTGCGCGGGCGTCGGCGCCGTTTCGTGGTTGATGACCGTGCGGTACGCGCCCTTCTCGTCGCGCCACGCCGTCCACGTGTTGCCGGTGCGCAAATCGATCACGCCGGCGGAAAGCACGTCCTTGAACGTCGCGCGATCCGTACGGTCGAGCACGGTGAATACGCTCGTGAATGGGAGCCCGATCAGATGGTGTCGGTCCAGGAAGTTCCGCCGGCCGTCGAGCGGCTGGATGCAGATCCACACGCCGTCGCCTCTTCCTTGGTCAGGCCCTTCCTCGATGGTGAGACGGCCCAGTTTGTGGATCTTGCGCAGGCGATCCTCGAAAAACATGCCGATCTCACGCCGTGCGTTCGCGTCGCTCTGGACGATGCGGCCGAACTTTTCCCCGACAAGCCGCGAGAGCTTTGCGAGGTCGTAGGCGATGGCCTCTCCCGGCAGCAGGGGAATCGCCTGTTCGTTCTTCTGGTCCATGGATTTCTCCTCCGAAGCGGGCCCGTCGCCCGCGAAACCCGCCAGGAGACTAGCGCGCTCTCCGACGCCCGTCAATCCGTTGCGGCTTTCCCGCGCGCCTGTTAGGATTTTCGTCGTATGCCAGGCTACGACCATCAAGCCGTCGAAAAGAAATGGCAGGACGTCTGGGAACGCGAGCAGCCCGGCCGCGTCGAGGAGGATCCGGCGCGCGCGGCGGACGCGCTCTATCATCTCGTCATGTTTCCGTACCCGTCTGGCGCGGGGCTGCACGTCGGCCACGTCGAGTCCTACACGGCCGTGGACATCCTGACGCGCTATCGCCGCATGCAGGGCAGGCGCGTGCTGTTTCCGATCGGCTATGACGCGTTCGGTTTGCCGGCGGAAAACTACGCCATCAAGACGGGCATGCCGCCCGCCGAAAGCACGGCGGCCAACATCGCGAACTTCCACCGGCAGATGAAGGCGCTCGGTTTTTCTTTCAGCTGGGAGCGCGAATTCGCCACGTGCGATCCGTCGTATTACAAATGGACGCAGTGGATGTTCCTCGAGCTGTTCAAGCGCGGGCTTGCCTATAAAAAGAAGGCGCCGGTCAATTGGTGCGAGAAGGATCAGACCGTGCTCGCCAACGAGCAGGTCGTGAACGGGGCGTGCGAGCGCTGCGGCACGCCGGTCGTGCAGAAGGAGATGGAGCAATGGTTCTTCGGCATCACGAAGTATGCCGACCGCTTGCTGAACGGTTTGGACGCGATCGACTGGCCGGAGAAGATCAAATCGATGCAGCGCAACTGGATCGGGCGTAGCGAGGGGGCGGAAATTGTCTTTTCTTGTCATCCTGAAGGAGCGCAGCGACTGAAGGATCTGTCGTCGGATCCTTCGCCTGCGGCTCAGGATGACAAATACTCGATCACTGTTTTCACCACGCGTCCCGACACGCTCTTCGGCGTCTCGTACGTCGTGCTGGCGCCGGAGCATCCGCTGGTGGACATCCTTACGGTTCCCGAAAAGAAAACGGAGATGGACGCGTACCGCGCCGCCGCGCGCGGCAAGTCGGAACTCGAGCGCACGCAGTTGGAGAAGGACAAGAGCGGCGTGTTTACCGGAAGTTTCGCGACGCACCCGCTCACGGGCGAACCGGTGCCGGTGTGGGTCAGCGATTACGTGCTGACGACGTACGGCACGGGCGCCGTGATGGGCGTCCCCGCGCATGACGAGCGCGATTTCGCGTTCGCGAAGAAGTACGGGCTGGCGGTGAAACAGGTGATCGCCAATCAGTTTGGTGTGAGAAAACCTGACGGTGATCTTTCTCCCGTCGAGTGTTATACCGGCGACGGACCTCTCATCAATTCCGGGGAATTCGACCGGCTGTCGAATCAAATCGCCAAGCATAAGATTGTTGAGAAACTTGCCAAGGAAGGGAAGGGCGCGGCGGTGACGAAGTACCGCCTGCGCGACTGGCTCGTGTCGCGCCAGCGCTATTGGGGCGCGCCGATCCCGATCGTTTATGATCCCGACGGGAAGCCGCATCCGGTGAAGGAGGAACATCTGCCGCTGCGTTTGCCGGAGGACGTCGACTATCTGCCGCGCGGCACGTCGCCGATCGGCTCGTCCAAGAGCTACGTCGCGCTGGCCGAGAAACTCTACGGCCCCGGCTGGCGCTTCGAGACGGACACGATGGACACCTTCGTGGATTCCTCGTGGTACTTCCTGCGTTATTGCGATCCGAAAAACGCGTCGTCCTTCGCCGACCGTTCCAAGATCGATTACTGGTGTCCGGTGGATTTGTACGTCGGCGGCGCGGAGCACGCGGTGCTGCACCTGCTGTACGCGCGCTTCTTCGCGTACGCCCTGCATGATGCGGGCCGCATCGGCTTCGAGGAACCGTTCCTCGCGCTGCGCAACCAGGGCATCATCCTGGGCCCCGACGGGGAGAAGATGTCGAAGTCGAAAGGGAACGTCGTGAATCCGGACGAGCTCGTGGCCGAGTACGGCGCGGATGCGCTGCGGCTCTACGAGATGTTCATGGGACCGCTCGAGGACATGAAGCCATGGGACACGAAAGGCATCGTCGGCACGCGGCGGTTCTTGGACAAGGTGTGGAAGCTGGCGGAGCGCGTCACGGACGTGGAAAACATCTTGGCGCTTCGTCCCGTGCAGAAGACCATCAAGAAAGTGACGGAGGACGTCGAAGCGATGCGCTTCAACACGGCCGTGTCCGCGCTGATGGTCTGCGCGAATGTGCTGCAGGAAGCCGTCGCGGCCGACCCCGCCGCCGGCCGCGCACACCCCCCGCCTGCCGACGGACGGCCAGCAGGCAGCCCCTCCTTCGGCTTCGCTCAGGACAGGCCTTGGCAGGGGGGCAATGTCGGCCGGCAGCCTTCCCCTGATAAGGGGGGGATTCCTCGCAACGCATTCGGCGACTTCGTGCGCCTGCTCGCCGCGTTCGCGCCGCATCTGGGGAGCGAATTGTGGGAGCGCGCCGGGCTCGACGGCTCCGTCTTCGACGCCTGGCCGTCGTACGAGCCGACGCTCGTGCAGGACGAAACGGTGAAGATCGCCGTGCAGGTGAACGGCAAGCTGCGCGGGTCGATCGAGGTTCCCGCGGACGCGTCCGCGGACGACATCGTCGCGCAGGCCAAGTCCGAGCCGAATGTCGCCAAGCACCTCGAAGGGAAGACGATCGTCAAAACGATTTTCGTGCCAGGCAAGCTCGCGAACTTCGTGGTGGGGGAGTGAAGGAGTGGATAACATGTCTTGACAAAAAGGAACATTCGTGTTGAAATACACGCAACGAGTGGAGGCCACCACGGCTTCAATCTCGGTGTCAGCAACATCCCCCACATCGGTTTTCCGATTGGGGGATTTTGCGTTCATCCCGGAGTCCGTGGTCATGCGCGGGCCCGTGGGAGTAACGGCAGCTCCACTCGTTTTGACACCGAGAAGTACGGGTTCGAATCCCGTCGGGTCCACCACCTGTGTCCGCATTGATTTCGCGGCGGCGTTTCTGTTAAGGTCAGTTCGCTATGAACCTCGTCATCGTCGGCACCGGCTACGTCGGGTTGGTCAGCGGGCTGGGCTTTGCCAAGCTCGGCCATCAAGTCGCCTGCGTGGATACGGACGCGGGCCGCATCGCGCGGCTGGATCTGGGCGAGGCGCCGTTTTACGAGCCCGGCCTTAAGGAACGCCTGGATGAAATGCAGCAGGCCGGCCGCGTCGTCTTCACGACGAGCCTCTCCACCGTGCTGCCGAACGCCGATATCGTGATGATTGCCGTCGGCACGCCGGCGCGGCCGACCGGCGAGGCCGACGTGGGCGCCGTCTTTTCCGTCGCGGACGAAATCGGGAGCCTGCTCGCCCACGAGGTCCTCCTTGTCGTCAAAAGCACGGTCCCTGTGGGCACCAACCGCCAGGTGCTCGCGCACGTCCGTGCGGCCATGGCGCAGGCGGGGCGCGCAGACAAGGCGGAGCTCGTCACGATTGCCTCGGTGCCGGAGTTCCTGGCCGAAGGCCGCGCCCTGGCCGATTTCGACCGCCCGACGCGCCTCGTGATCGGCACGGACACGGAGGCGGACCGCCTGCTGCTCGATCGCCTGCACGAAGGGGTGGAGGCGCCGCGCGTCTTCCTCTCCGTGGAGAGCGCCGAGCTCGCCAAATATGCCGCCAACGCGCTCCTGGCCACGAAAATCTCCTTCATCAACGAGATCGCGAACGTCGCCGAGCGCGTCGGCGCGGACGTGCGCGACGTCGTGCGCTCCATGAGCCTCGATCCGCGCATCGGGCCGCATTTCCTGCAGCCGGGCGTCGGCTACGGCGGCTCGTGCTTCCCGAAGGACGTCGCGGGCCTGTACCAGATGGCCGGCGCCAGCGGCTATGATTTCAAACTGCTGTCCGCCGTCATCGAAGTGAACAACCGCCAGCGCGAACGGTTCGTGAAGCGCCTCGAGGAAGCGCTGGGCGGGCTGCAGAAGCGCGCGGTCGCCGTGTGGGGCCTGGCCTTCAAGGGGAACACGGACGACGTGCGCGAGAGCGCCGCGATCGACATCGTGCAGCGCCTGTTCGCGCGCGGCGCCGACGTGACGGTGTACGACCCGCAGGCCATGGATCCCGCGCGCCGGCACTTGTCCGACCGCGTGCAGTACGCCGCCACGGCGGTGGATGCGGCCGCAGGCGCGGAGGCGCTCCTCGTGCTTGCCGACTGGATCGAGTTCCGCGCCGTCTCCTGGTCGACGCTCAAGGGCGTGATGCTCGAGCCGCGCGTGTTCGACGGACGCAACTGGCTCGCCGACCTCGATTTGCCGTCGTTCGGGTTCGAGTATCACGGCGTGGGATTTTCCTCCGGCCTGCCTGCCGGCAGGCAAGCGCCGCGTGCCTGAATCACAACCTTGAGGAGGAATGTTTCGCAAAATTATTGGGGGATCTTTGCAAAACCCCATTCTCGTCATTGCGAGGAGCGAGTCCGCGAGCGACGAATCAATCTTTCCGCCGTCGGGCGGCAGGATTGCTTCGCCCCGACAAAACGTCGGGGCTCGCAATGACGAGAGGATTTTGAGGATATGGAAGATATGGACTCCGTCGCGCCTGTTCCGGCTGGGCGCGGTGGCGTTTTGCTGCGCCGTCGCCGTGTTTGATCTCTCCGCGCCGCCCGCCCAGCCCCCAGGCCTCGTCTTCGACGGCATGTCCGTCATCCGCGGCACCGTTGCCGGAGAAGTCGAGCAGCGCGTGTCGTCGCAGCGCGCCACGCTGGCACAGGTCCTGGTCAACGGGCACCCGACGCCCGCGCGCGTGCTCGCCTCCTTCGCCTTGGCGCCCGCGCTGCGGCCGGACGACGTCGTCTGGCTGCGCTGCCTGTTGGAGAAGCCGCAGCCGATCAGGGGGTTCGCGTACGGCCGCTATCTCGCCGCGCACGGCGTCTTCGCCGCCTGCTGGCGGCCGTCCAAGTCGGTCATCGGCCCGCCCGCGCACTCGACGGTTGCCGGCGCGCTGCAACGCGTGAAAGCCTGGCTGGACCTGCGCCTGCAATCCGCCGTGCCGGAGCCCGCCGCCTCCTTCCTCTCCGGCCTCGTCTTCGGCGGCAGCTCGTCGCTCTCGCCGGATCTGCAGGCCGCCTTCTCCGCCACGGGGACGTCGCACGTGCTCGCGGCTTCCGGTTTCAACGTGTCGCTTCTGACGGCCGTGTTCCTCGCCTGGGCGATGGAGGCGTTCGGGCGCCGGCGCGCGCTCGTCGTGACCGCCGTCCTGCTGCCGGCCTATGCCGTCATGGCCGGGGCTTCGGCGTCGGTGCTGCGCGCCGCGCTCATGGCCTCCGTGCTGCTCCTCGGCGCCTGGACGCGGCGGCAGGCGGATGCCGCGAACCTGCTCCTGGCGGCCGTGGTCCTCCTGCTCGTCGCTCAGCCGCGCCTGTTGACGGACGACCCGGGCTTCCAGCTGTCCGTCGCCGCCACGGCTGCGTTGATGGCGTTTGCGCCGTCCTGGGAGCCGCATTTCGTCTGGCTGCCGAAGCGCTTCGGCATCCGCGCGTCCTTCGTCGCGAGCCTCGCGGCATCCGTGGCCACGCTGCCCGTCTCGCTGTGGCATTTCGGCACCGTGTCCTGGATCGGTCCGCTCGCCAACCTGCTGCTGCTTCCGTTCGTGCCCGCCTTGGTCGGCCTCGGGCTGGCGGCCTTCGCGGCTGCGGCCGCGCATCCGGCGGTCGGCGCCGTCGCCGGGCTGCCGGCGTGGGCGGGCGCCGTGCTTTTTCTGCGCGCGGAGCAGGCGCTCGCTTCCGTGCCGTTCGCCCAGACGTCCGTGCCGCATCCGCACGCGCTCGCCGTCGCCGCGTGCCTTCCCATCGCATTTCTCGTATGGCGCTGCGTTCCTCGTTCATCGGATTGACAGGATGCCTGCTCCTGGTCGCCGTCGCGCGCGCCGTCCAGGCGGGGGCGGCGGGTTTCTCCGCGGCCGGGGAGTGCCGCGTCTGGTTCTTCGACGTGGGCGAGGGGGACGCGGCGCTCGTTGAGGCGCCGGACGGCGCGCGGTTTTTGATCGACGGCGGGCCGGATCGAAGCGTCCTTGCCAAGCTCGGCGACGCACGGCCGCCGTGGAGCCGGAGATTGGACGCCGTCGTGCTGACGCGCCCGTCGCCCGCGCGGGCGACGGGGCTGCTTGACGTACGGGCGCGGTATCCCGTCGGCGCCCTGTACGCGTCCGACGCGGCGGAGACGAACGCGCCGGCGCAGGCGCTCGCGTCCGCGCCGTGGCGCTTCGTGCACGCGGGAGACACGTTCGACGTGGGCGAGGCGCACGTGGAGGTCCTGTCGCCGCCGGCCGTGCCGGCAGGAGTCAGAAGTCAGGAGTCAGGAGTCGGGGCGAGCGCCGCGAGCCAGCGCCCCGCAGATTCCGGCGCGGCGCTCTCGCTCGTGCTGCGCGTCACCTGCGGCAGCGCGCGCCTCCTCTTCACCGGCGACGCGCCCGCCGCCGTCGAGCGGCGGCTCATCGCGTCCGATCCGCGCGCCGACGTGCTCGTGGTCGGCGCGCACGGCGGTCTCTCGTCGTCCGATCCGTCGTTCTTGGACGCGGTGCATCCCGCCGCAGCCGTCGTCAGCGCCGACGGGAGCGCCGGCCACCCGCATCCGGCCGTGCTCGAGCGCCTCGCCGCGCGCGGCGTGCGCACGTGGATTACCGCGCGCGACGGCGACGTGCTGCTGCGGGCGGCGGGGACGTGGTCGCTCGCGCCGCATCCATTGCCTTTTTAGCCTTTAGCCTTTAGCCTTTAGCCGTCAGCTCGCGTATCTCGTCTAACCGTCTAATCGTCTTTCCGTATGTCCGACCTGCAGCGCACGCTCGTTCTTCTGAAGCCCGACGCGATTGAACGTGGAATCGTAGGCGAAATCGTCAGCCGTTTCGAGCGCGTCGGCGCCAAAATGGTCGGTCTGAAACTTCTCGTGTCGCCGCAGGACACGGCGGCGAAGCACTACACGGAGGATCTGGCTCGCCGTCGCGGCGAGAAGGTGCGCGCGCTGATGATCAAGATGCTGACGTCCGGTCCCATTGTCGCCCTCGCCCTTGAGGGCGTCGAAATCGTCGAGGTCGTGCGCAAGATGGTCGGCACCACCGAGCCGAAGGCGGCGGCGCCCGGCACCATCCGCGGCGACTACGCGCACGTGTCGTTCAAGCATGCGGACGAGAAGGGCATCGGCGTGTTCAACTTGATCCACGCGTCCGGCTCGCCGGAGGAGGCGGAGACGGAAATCGCGGTCTGGTTCAAGCCGGAAGAGCTGGTCGCGCACCGCCCCGGCTACGCGAGGTTCACGCTGGGCGAGTAAAATGTTCACTCGCGCGTCCGCTTGACGGCCGCGCGGGTTTTTGATTGAGTTGATACAGCCGGCATGGGTGCCGGTGTTCCTTTTCCACGAGACCAGGAGAAACGACGTGTCTTTGCTCCCCGACCTGATGCACTGGCAGCGCGACCACGCGGCTCGTCCGCGTCCGGATGCCGTCGAGCGCCGCCGGGTGTTGCTGGCATCCGGCACGCTGCCGATGCCGCGCGACCTGCTCGAATACGTGCTGATCCCGCGGGCGCTGCGCGGCCGCGAGCAGTTGATCCACGAGCATGCGGCGCCGATGGAGGGGCGCATCGGCTTGCGAACGGAAGTGCGCCTCGCCACGACGCTGGATGAACTGCTGGAGCTTGCCTTGGTCGGCGGCGACGGCGACCACGGCGAGCGGCGACAGCGGCTGGAAGCGCTCGCCACGTTCGACGCCGTTCTCGGCATGGCAGCCATGGAGGCACAGACGACGTTCGCGCAATCAAAGCACGCGCTCAAGACGTTCGTTTCGCGGCTCGAGAAGGCGCTTTTCGACGGGACGGTCGAAAGCCGCGTGTGGTCGTCGCACGATGTGAATCGACACGGGTACGTGACGCGCGTGACGGATCAAGATCCGGGCCCGCATCGAACGCGCTACGTCATGTCCCATCTGCTGTCGCGTCGGCTGATGTATTTGGAAGGCAAACACGTTCCGACGATTTTCCACTATCGGCTGAAGGATCGCTACGCCGAATGGTTGAAAGTCTTGAAGCAGTGGAACGATCCGAAGCGGCGGGCGAACGCGTTCCACGTGCAGGACCGCTGCGGCCTCCTGCTGGTCGTGCCGGAGGCGCGGCACATCCAGCCGGCCGTCCAAGCCATTCTGCGTTTCCTTGCGACGCTGCCGCATGCGGCCGTCATCGAGGAGCCTTCCGAGCACGACCACGGGAACCCGGACTCGAGCCATGAGTTCAAGGTGGTGAAGATGGTTGTCACCGTGGACGGCCATACGTTCGAGATCCAATTCCAGACGCTGGCCGACTGGTTCTCCGCATCCACGGCGACCGATACGGTCAATCACGACATGTATCGGTTCCTGCAGTGCCTTGGCTTCCACTTCCCGCGGCTGTTTCCCATGGACGCGTACGGGGTCGACTGGACGTCGGCTGCCGTGCGGCGCGGGTTGACGGAATACAAACGTCGGTCGCTCGGTATCGTCTTTGAATACCGTATGCACCGTCTGCGCTGATCTTCCGCCGCTCGCGTCCTCTCTGGACGCCGGGCGGACTTTTTTCGTGTAACCGCTGCCGATGTCAGCCACGGGAGTCGACGGCGCCTTGAGCCTGCCTGCCGGTAGGCAGGGCCGGCAGGCCGGAGGGGCCCGTGGAACGTGGAACGACGAGAAAAACGCCCCGCGGAGGCGGAGCGTTTTTCTGGTCGGGCTGGCGGGGCTTGAACCCGCGGCCTCTTCTCTTGTCGCACGCTGTGTCGGGCTAGCCGGACTTGAACCGGCGGCCTCTTGCACCCCATGCAAGCGCTCTAGCCATCTGAGCTATAGCCCGACACAGCGTGCGACTCGAGCCGGGGTTGTCCGGCCCGGCTTCCGCCGTGCATCGGTCAACCCGTTCAGCCGGCTCGGAGCAACGCCGGTTGCTCCTTGCTTCGGCTGAACCCCCATGCAAGCGCGCTACCACTGCGCCATAGCCCGAAGTGAGGCGAGTGTAGCCGATCCGCGCGGCGGCGGCAAGGAACCCTTCTGGCGTCCCGTTTCGTCCGTCAGTCTTTCCTGCGGCCGGAATATCTTCTAGGATGGCGGGGATCCCATCCTATGCGTCTGAACGATCCCGTGTACGGCTCCGCAGAGGTGACAGAGCCCTTGCTCGTCGCCTTGATCGAAAGCCCCGCGCTGCAGCGGCTCAAAGGCATCAGCCAAAACGGCTACATGACGCCGTGGCATTCCGGCGCGACGACGAGCCGCTTCGATCATTCCGTCGGCGTAATGCTGATGCTGTGCCGCGCGGGCACTTCGGTGGAAGAGCAGGCTGCCGGGTTGATCCACGACGTCTCTCACGGCGTGTTTTCCCATGCGATTGATTATCTGCGCGGCGAAGCGGATTGGGAGTTCCAGGATCGGATCATGGGATCATTCCTGCAGGCGCGCACGGATCTTCCGGCGCGGACGGCGGCGCACGGGTATCCGATGGATCTTCTGCTGGATGACGCGCGCCATCCGCTCAAGGAGCGGCCGCTGCCGGACGTGTGTGCGGATCGTTTGGACTATTCGCTGCGCGACGGGCTCGCGTTCGGCGTCCTCTCCCGATCGGAAGCCCGACGTTTTTTGGACGCCCTGACGGCGGAAAACGGCCGCTGGGTGTTTCGCAACCTCGAGGCGGCACGGGCGTTCTCCGAGATGTTCCGCGTCATGAGTCGCGACTGGTGGTCCGGATTTCCGTCAGCGGTCGCCTTCACCTACACCGTGGCGTTTCTTCGCCATGCGTTGAAAGCCGGATACGTCACGGAGGATGATTTGTACGGGACGGAATCGGATTTCCTTGCTCGGGCGAATGCGCGGACGGATGACGCCGCCGCGTCCCGGCTCTGGCGCCGCATGCATGATCCGAACGGATGGCGCAACGATCCGTCGCAGCCGGACGCCAGGATCGTGTGCAAGTCGCGCATGGTCGATCCGCTCGTGAAAACGGCGGGCGGCCCCGTCCGCCTCTCGGTGCTGCAGCCGGATTGGGCCGGCATCGTCGCGGCGGAATCCGCGCCGAGGGAGTGGTTTCCAGTGTACGACAGTGCGCGTGACACATGAAACCCCTCCAGACCTCCCCCTTCGACTCGCTTCGCTCGCTCAGGGCAGGCTCTTGGCAGGGGAGGATGACACGTCGAATATTGCACGTTTCGCGTCCCACGCTCCACACTATGCCTTCCCTTCGCATTACCGGCGGCCGGCCGCTCTCCGGCACGGTGGAGATTTCCGGCGCCAAGAACGCCGCGTCCAAATTGATCCTGGCGTCCCTGCTGACGGAAGAACCGGTCGTCCTGCGGAACGTTCCGCGCCAGCAGGAGACGGACATCGCCCGAGAAATCGTCGAGACGGTCGGCGCGTCGTTCGCGTGGACGGGCGACCACGACATCGAAATCAAGACGCCGTCCGTCCGCGAGACGTCCGTGCTCGGCCTGTCGCGCCGCAACCGTCTGTCCATTCTGACGCTTGCGCCGCTCTTGCATCGCGCGGGCGAGGCGTACGTGCCGAAAGTCGGCGGCGACCGGATCGGCCCGCGCCCCGTCAACTTCCACCTTGATTTGCTGCGCGCGATGGGCGCCGAAATTGAGGAAACGGCGGAAGGCTATCATGCCACGGCGAAGCGGCGCCTGCGCGGCACGCTGATCAAGCTGCCGTATCCGTCCGTCGGCGCCACGGAGACGGCGCTTTTGGCGGGCGTGCTCGCGGACGGCCGCACCGTCATCCGCAACGCCGCGGGCGAGCCGGAAGTGAAGCAGCTCATCATGCTGCTGCAGAACATGGGCGCGCAGGTGCAGATCGACAGCGGACGCGCGATCGAGATCGACGGCGTGGATCGGCTCTCGGGCGCCTCGGCCACGGTCATGCCCGACCGGCTCGAAGCGGCGAGCTTTGCGTGCATGGCGCTCGGCACCGGCGGCGACGTCTTCGTGCGCGGCGCGCGGCAGGAGCATCTCATCACCTTCCTGAACGCCGTGCGCCAGGTCGGCGGTGCCTTCGAGGTGCGCGAGGACGGCATCCGTTTTTGGACACCCGAGCCGCTGCGGTCCCTCGAACTCGAGACGGACACGCATCCGGGATTCGCGACGGACTGGCAGCAGCCGTTCGTCGTCGTCCTGACGCAATCTCGCGGCACGTCCGTCGTGCACGAGACGGTGTACGAGGACCGCTTCGGCTACACGCAGACGCTGCGGGAGATGGGGGCGGACATCGTCGTGTCGCGCAAATGCCTGGGCGAGACGCCGTGCCGGTTCCGCGGCGGCAACTTCCGGCACTCCGCCATCGTCCGCGGCCCGTCGCCGCTGCGCGCGGCGGACATCGTCGTGCCCGACATCCGCGCGGGCCTGGCGTTCGTCGCGGCGGCATTGGTTGCCGACGGCGCGAGCACGCTCACCGGCTTGGAGCACTTGGATCGCGGCTACGAGCGGTTGGAAGAAAAACTCGCCTCGATCGGAGCGGAGATCGTGCGCGAAGTCTGAGTATGGATTGTCCATTTTGCGGGAACGTTGAGGTGAAGGAAACCCGCCGCTTCGTCTGCGGCGACGATTTGGTGTATTGTGTCGTGAACTTCGAGCCGTTGAAGCCGCACCACGTCCTGGTCATCCCGCGTCGACACGTGCAACGGCTGTCGGAACTTACGCCGGACGAAGCGCACGCGCTGAACGTCCTCGTCGACCGCCTCGTGGACATCATCTCCGCGCTGCATCCGAACGAGACGCCCGCGATTCGGGTCAATCACGGGCGGCACAAGTCGCAGCCGCACCTGCATGTCCATGTGCTGCCCTCCAAGGGCGACCTGCGCGACCACATCAGCACGTTCGAGGGCGTGCCGTGGCGCATGCGGGCGGAAGACGATGCGCTTACCGCCATGGCCGAGCATCTGCGCGCGGCGCTGGCGGATGCCGACATCCGGCGCGAAGAATAACCCGTAAACCTTTAACCGTTAGCCGTTCGCACGCGAGCCTTTGGCCATTAGGGGAAACCGCGTACACCATCCTAAAAGCTAATGGCTAACGGCTAAAAGCTAACTGTTTCAACATGTTCCTCGCTCTGCTGTTCCAAAACCCGGCGCTGTTTGTCGCCTTCCTTGCGGCCGTGCTCATTTCACTCACGCTGCACGAGTTCTCGCACGCGCTCGTCGCCCGCGCCCGCGGCGATCACACGGCCGAGCGGGAAGGCCGGCTCTCGCTCAATCCGTTCGCCCACCTCGATCCACTGGGATTTTTGGCCTTCCTGATCGTCGGCTTCGGCTGGGCCAAGCCGGTGCCGTACAATCCGTACAATCTCAAGGATCCGAAATGGGATGCGGTCAAGATCGCCTTGGCCGGGCCTGGCATGAACCTGATCCTGGCCGCCGTCTCCGCCGCCCTGTGGCGTCTGCTGTCGCCGTCGTTCGGCGTCCTGAACCTGCTCTCCGCCTTCCTGTACCTGATGGTGTTCCTGAACGTGATGCTCATGGTCTTCAACGTCATCCCCGTGCATCCGTTGGACGGCTCCAAGCTGTTCTTCGCGCTCTTCGACGCGCCGAAATACGAAGGCCTGCGCCGCTTCGTCGCCGTGCGCGGCCCGCAAATCCTCATCCTGCTCGTCATCGTCTCGCTGTTCACACCGTTCAACCCGTTCTTTTTCGTGACCGATCCCGCCAACGCCCTGTGCTCGGCCTTCACGCGCACGGATTGTCTGAACATGGTGTACCAGCTGTTCGGAGGATGAGCTTGAAATCCAACGGACGCCGTGGGAACATGAGGCAAATTCGCTCTCATGTTTTTGCTATGAGTGAACGTTTGCGCTCCGCACCGAAGCCGGAGGAGTCGTCGAAGCCGGGAGCGGAACATACGCCCGTTAGGCCGCCGACTTCCAAAAATCGTCCGCCCGCCAAGCCGTCGGACAAACCGCAGCCCGCTTTTACGTCGAAGGAACAGGCTGCCGCCGTCGCAGAGGCGCTGACGGCGCAGGTTGGGATGATTCCGAAGGCGCAGCGCACGCGCCTGTTGCTTGCTTTGGCGCAGGAGTACATGGGCGAGGCGCGCAATGCGCAGCTCACGGATGAGGCGTCCGAAGCCGCTCGGGACATCCAGCAGGCGGAAGAGGCGGATCCGGCGCTGATGTTTTTGAACACGTTTTATCTGCAGCAGCTCGCCTTGGCTCGAGGGAAGCGTCTCGTCGACAGCGCATTGGTCAACAAAAGCCTCAACGAGATCCGCGCCGCGCGCAAAAAGCGTGGGTTTTTCGCCCGCGCGTTCAAGCCGGAAACGGATACAGCCGTGATCAAAGCCCTGGAAGAAGTACAGGCGGCACTTTCGGAACGCGAAGCGGAGTTGGGAAAAGCGCGTTTGGAACTGGCGCAGGCGCAGACGAAGCGCGAAGACTTGTTGAAGCAGACGGCGGCGGAAGCGGATCAGCTGTTGGCAAACGCACGGACGCAGTCAGCCGAGATCATCGCCGCGGCGCGCAAGGAAGCGGACGAGATCGCTTCGACGGCACGCACGGAGGCACGGCAGTCGGCGCAGAGCGCGGAAGAAAAAGCGGATCAGATCGTCGATGAAGCAAGAAAGGAAGCAAAGATGCAAAAAGAAAAAGTTGAACAATTGGAAAGCAAAATCTCCGAGCTGCAAGCGCTCGAACAGCGGCTTTTGAAAAATCCAGATCTTTTGGCCGTATACGAGAAAAAACAGGCGACGGCAGAGTTTGAAAGTGAAAAACGCCTCCAAGAGCAATATGTAGAAAAAATATTCACCGATCTTAAATCTACGGGCATTCTTTCTTCCAATGCTCTGCCTTTTAATAGCCCTCAATACTTTTCACACTTGTGGAACGCACGTGAGTTTTATTCCAGCCTGTTCTCCCTCGTAAAACTGCTTCGTTCCGCTTCCAATCACCTTTTATTGTCAGATCTTCGTTTCATTGCTGAAAAAGATGAAGATGACAATAAATTTGCACCTCCTTGGCTGTCTTCCATTTTGGAATCTGCGAAATCGGTTAGCGATGTCATCGCTTCCCTTGAAAAGATTCTTAAACTTCAAGGCGCCAGCACCAGTGAGTAGAAACCGGCCATTTCTTGACGCGAAAACGGCGTCATGATACTTTTCCGGCACCTTTATACGAAACGGCCCTTGGCGCTCGGCTTTCGGCGCTCGGAAGACCGAGAGCCGAATGCCGAGAGCCGAATGCCGAACCCACTTATGCCCACGATCAATCAGCTCATCCGCAAGGGGCGCCGCACGGCCAAAGCCAAGAGCAAGACACCGGCCATGCAGTACCGGCAGGACTCGCTGCACCGCGTGCGCACCTTCCAGAACTCGCCGTTCAAGCGCGGCGTGTGCGTCAAAGTCACGACGCAGACTCCGAAGAAGCCGAACTCGGCCATCCGCAAGATCGCCCGCGTGCGCCTGTCCAACGGGACGGAAGTCACGGCCTACATCCCGGGCGAAGGCCATAATTTGCAGGAACACTCCATCGTGATGCTGCGCGGCGGCCGCGTGAAGGACTTGCCGGGCGTGCGCTACCACGTCGTCCGCGGCGTGTACGACACGCAGGGCGTCGCCGACCGCAAGCGCGGCCGTTCCGTCTACGGCGCGAAGAAGCCGAAGGCGAAGAAATAAAAAACTCGTCGGAGTACCCGTACGCACGGGGAAGCCACCCGCCTACGCTCCTGACGGAGCTTCGGCGGGCAGGTCCGACAGAATCCATCCTTTTTATGCGTGGCAAGCAAGCTCCGAGGCGCGTGCTTCTTCCCGACCCCAAGTACGGGAACGTTTACGTGACGAAGCTCGTGAACTATCTCATGTACGATGGCAAAAAGAGCACGGCCCAGGCCGTCGTGTACAAGGCCTTCGACCTGATGGGCGAGAAGACCAAGCAGAATCCGGTCGAGATCTTCGACAAGGCGGTGAAAAACGCCATGCCGGCTTTGGAAGTGAAGTCCAAGCGCGTCGGCGGCGCCAACTACCAAGTGCCGACGCCGGTGCGGGGCGACCGCCGGTACATGCTGGCGTATCGCTGGATCATCGGCGCCGCGCGCACGAAGAAAGGTCGTTCCATGGCGGAAAAGCTGGCGGACGAGCTGGTCGCCGCCGCCAAGGGCGAGGGTGACGCCGTCAAGAAGAAACTCGACGTGCAGCGCATGGCGGAAGCCAACCGCGCGTTCGCGCATTTCGCTCGGTAGCCGATAGCCATGAGCCGATAGCCATGAGCCGTGAGGAAACACGGCAACGGCTCCGGCGAAAAGCTAAAGGCTAAAAGCTAAAGGCTATCCCTATGCCCCGCGAATACTCGCTGGAAAACACCCGCAACTTCGGCATCATCGCCCATATCGACGCCGGCAAGACGACCACGTCCGAACGCGTCTTGTTTTACACGGGCAAGAAGCACAAGATCGGCGAAGTGCACGAAGGCGAAGCGACGATGGACTGGATGGAACAGGAGCGCGAGCGCGGCATCACCATCACCGCGGCCGCCACGACGTGCTTCTGGAAAGACCACCGCCTGAACCTGATCGACACCCCGGGCCACATCGACTTCACCGTCGAAGTGAAGCGCTCGCTGCGCGTGCTCGACGGCGCCGTCATGGTGTTCGACGGCGTGGCCGGCGTGGAGCCGCAGTCGGAGACGAACTGGCGCTACGCCGAGGACTACCGCGTGCCGCGCCTGTGCTTCGTGAACAAGCTGGATCGCACCGGCGCCGATTTCTTCAAGGACGTGGAATCGATTTGGGGCCGCTTGTCCAAGCGCGCGCACCCGATCCAGCTCCCGATCGGCACCGAGGCGGACTTCAACGGCATCGTCGACCTTTTGAAAATGAAGGCGTTTTTTTACCGCGACGAGCTTGGCAAGCAGATCGACGAGACCGACATCCCTGCGGCGTATCTGGAGAGGGCGAAGGAGTGGCGCCACAAGCTCGTCGAGGCGATCGCGGAGACCGACGAGACGCTGATGAACAAGTATCTCGACGGCCAGGAACTGACGCTTGCCGAGCTGAAGGCGGCGCTGCGCAAGGCGACCATCGCCAATGACGTCTTCCCGGTCTTGTGCGGATCGGCGCTCAAGAACAAAGGCGTGCAGCTCATGCTGGACGCGGTCGTGGACTATCTTCCGTCGCCGCTGGACATCCCGCCGGTCAAAGGCACGGATCCGAACGACGAGACGGTCGCCGTCGAGCGCCACGCGAGCGACCGCGAGCCGTTCACGGCGCTCGCCTTCAAGATCGCCGCGGATCCGTTCGTCGGCAAGCTTGCCTTTTTCCGCGTCTATTCGGGGACGGTCAAGGCCGGCTCGTACGTGCTGAATTCCAGCACGGGCGAGCGCGAGCGCATCGGCCGCATCGTGCGCCTGCACGCAAACGCCCGCGAGGAAGTGCAGGACGTGTACGCCGGCGACATCGCCGCGGCCGTGGGTTTCAAGAACACGTTCACCGGCCACACGCTGTGCGACCCTGACCATCCGATCCTGCTCGAGCCGATCGTCTTTCCGGAGCCGGTCATTTCCATCGCCATCGAGCCGAAGACCAAGGCCGATCAGGAAAAGATGGGCATCGCGCTGCAGAAGCTCGCGGAGGAGGATCCGACGTTCCGCGTCCGCACGGACGAGGAGACCGGCCAGGTCATCATCTCCGGCATGGGCGAGCTGCACCTTGACATCATCGTCGACCGCATGAAGCGCGAGTACAACGTCGAGGCGAACGTCGGCAAGCCGCAGGTGTCGTACCGCGAGACGATCCGCGGCAGCGCCGAAGGCGAGGGCAAGTACATCCGCCAGACGGGCGGCCGCGGCCAGTACGGCCACGCCGTCGTCCGCGTGGAGCCGAACGAAAAGGGCAAAGGCTTCGAGTTCGTGGAAGAAATCAAGGGCGGCGCCGTGCCGAAGGAGTTCATCAAGCCGATCGCCCAGGGCGCGGAAGAAGCCGCGCAGCGCGGCGTGCTGGCCGGCTATCCGGTGCTCGACGTGAAGGTGACGCTCTTCGACGGCTCCTACCACGACGTCGATTCCTCGGAAGCGGCTTTCAAGATCGCCGGTTCCATGGCGTTCCAGGACGGCGCCAAGAAGGCGGGCCTCGCCCTGCTCGAGCCGATGATGAAGGTGGAAGTGACGACGCCGGAAGAATTCATGGGCGCCATCGTCGGGGACTTGAACGCCAAGCGCGGGCAGATCCAGGAAATGGGCGAGCGCGGGGGCGCCAGGCTCGTCGTCGCCTTCGTTCCGCTCTCAGAGATGTTCGGCTATGTGACGACGCTGCGCTCCATCAGCCAGGGCCGCGCCAACTCGTCGATGACCTTCGACCACTACGAGGAGGTTCCGCCGAACGTGGCCAAGACGATCATCGAATCCCGCGCCGGCATTTCCCGCCGCGCGTAGCTTTCCTCGTCATTGCGAGGACCCCGCCTGCATGCAGACGGGGGACGAAGCATCCTGTTTTCCAAGAACGACCCCGTGCGAGGTCGTTCTTACGTTGTGCACAAGTGGCCTTGTCGGATGCCATCGTGGGGGGGTAGACTTTGGCCATCTTATGGGCAAAACGACCCCCGCGCGGGGTCGTTTTGGTTTTCTCCTCGTCCTTTGGTATAGTGTCTGCACTATGGCGAACGGCGACGTCACGACGGGGGAAATCATGGAGTTCCTGAAGGAACACATGGTTACCAAGGAAGAACTCCATCAGGAGCTTTCTCGCACCAAGGAAGAACTCCATCAGGAGATTTTGGGTGTCAAAGAGGAACTCCGACAGGAACTTTTTGGTACCAAGGAAGAACTCCGTCAGGAGCTTTCGCACTTTGCGACGAAAGAAGAGCTGGTGCAATTCAAAGATGAAATTCTCTCCGCCGTGGACGGCCTCGTGGTTCAGTACAAGAATTTCGACGTGGAACTGGCGGCCCTGCGCAGTACGACGGGGCGCCATGAAGATCGTCTCGAAGTTGTGGAAAAGAAACTCGGCTTGTCCGCCGCCTGAAAAGCGACCCCGCGCGGGGTCGTTTTGCATTTTTGTCGTCGCCGGTTTACCCTATCAACAATCTATGGCTTCCAAGACGCTCGTAAAAAACCGAGCCGTCGGTACTCGTCACCGCGACCTGCTGCAAGCGGTGCGTCGGTTGAATTCCAACCAATCGAAAATTGCCTTGGAGATGCTCCGTTCGCTGCGCCTCCATGAAGACGAATGGGCTGCGACGACGGAAATCCTCTCCGACAAGAAGCTCATGAAAGACCTTGCGGCCGCCCGAAAGGAAATGCGGACGTCGCCGTCGACCCTCACCCCTTGGCGCAAAATTCGATCCGCGCATGTTTGAGATCGTCTTTACGACAAAAGCGCGGAAAGCTTACGAACGGCTTTCGAAACGGGCCGTTCGTCTTGTTGATCGAGCCTTGGCGAGCGTCGAGCGCGATCCTTACGCCGGTCCGCAGATCAAACGGTTGCACGGAACGTTGGACGGCCTGCTCCGCATCCGCGCCGGCGAGTACCGGATTCTGTACGAGATTCAGGATAGCAAGCGTGTCGTCGCCGTGCTCGTCATCGGGACGCGCGGTAACGTCTATTGATATGCGCATCCACGTCGGCTCGAAGAATCAGATGAAAATCGACGCCGTCCGCGAGACCTTCGCCGATTATCCGCTGTTCGCGGGCGCCGAGATCGTCGGTGTCGACGTGCCAGTGGAAGAGTTTGGCCACCCGAAAAGCCTGGAGGAAACCATGCGCGGCGCTTGCGAACGCGCCGAGGCGGCCCATGCGGGCGCAGACTATGGCGTGGGGATCGAAGGCGGTCTCATCGCCGTGTCCGGCGCCGAGACGCAGTACGTGGAGACGACCGCCTGCGTCGTGTTCGACGGGACACGCCGCTACGTCGGTTTTTCCCCGGGCTACGAGTGGCCGAAACGCGTTCTCAATCTCATTCTCGGCGGCCTCGACGGCAGTCAGGCCTTGCGTGCTGTCGGATGGACGGACCATCCAAAGATCGGCACGGCGCAGGGCGGCATCTGGCTGCTGACGGACGGACGTCTGAATCGCAAGGAGTTCATGAAACAGGGACTGATGATGGCGCTCGTGCGCTTGGAGCATCCCGAACACGATTGATATGCCCTTCGCCATCCCCGACGACGTCCTCGCCGCCTTTCCGCTCGGCGACGTGCACGCGGTCACGCCGGCGACCGCCGGACTCATCCACTCCACGTTCCGTGTCGACGCCGAGCGGGGGAGTTTCATCCTGCAGCGTCTGCATCCCGTGCTGTCGTCGGAAGCGATCGCGGAGGACTTTTGGCAGGTGACGGAGTTTCTCCGTGGGAAAAATTTCCCTGCGCCGCGCTGCGTGCGCTCGAACGCCGGTTCCGTCCTCGTGCAGGACGCCGAGGGGAAGCCCTGGCGCGCGCAGACCTTCCTGCCGGACGGCGTCACGCATCTGCGCGTGCGCACGCCGGCGATGGCGGCCGAAGCGGCAGGCTTGTACGCGCGGTTCCATCGCGTCATGTTGGATTTTTCCCATCCATTCGCTTCCGCGCGCCGCCTTCCTTCGCCGCGCGTCTTTGCCGACTTCGATGAGACGGCGCAGTCACACGAAGGGTCAGATCTTTTTGATGCGGTGACCGAAGAAGTCGCCTTCATCCGTCAGGAAATGCCGCGCCTGTTCCTGCCCGATGGGTTGAGGGCGCGCGCCGTCCACGGGGATCCGAAAATTTCGAACATCCTATTCGACACGTCAGATCGCGCGATGGCCTTGGTCGATTTGGACACGTGCGGCCGCCGGCCGATCGCCTTGGAGCTTGGCGACGCGTTCCGCTCGTGGTGCGGCCTAGAGGAAGACCGCGCGGACAACGCGTTCCGCCTCGACGTCTTCGAAGCGGGATGGAAGGCATACCATGCGGCGGCGGATTTTCTGACGCCGCAGGAAATCGGCACGGTGGGGCAGGGCATTGCGCTCATCACGATGGAACTTGCGTCGCGCTTCCTCGCCGACTATTTCAACGACCGCTACTTCGGGTGGGACGCCGCGCGCTATCCGTCGCGTCGCGCGCACAATCTCGCCCGCGCCCGCGGAGGGCTCGCGCTTTATCGCAACTTCGTCGCCAAGCGCGATGAGGTGGAAAGGATCCTGCACGACTAATGCAACGCTTCCTTTCGAACCAGGAGCTCACCCCCTTCGTCTCCGCCCACGTGCACGGGGCTTTTTCGCTGCGCGCGCTCTCCGGCGGTCTGCTGAATCAGAGCGCGTTGATTGAAGCCGGGCGGCAGCGTCTGTTGCTGAAGGTGTATCGCGACAAGATGGATAACGCCGCCGTCGCGGAAACGCACCGCCTCATGGCGTTCGTCGCCGCGCGTGGCATCCCCGTGCCGCTGCCCGTCGCCGTCGGCGAGGTGGGCGGGCGCGTCGTGGCTCTCTATCCCTTCGTGGCGGGCGTCCATCCGCCGAAATTCAACGATCCTTACGTGGAGGTAATGGGCGGCATGCTCGGCCGCATCGACGCCGTCTTGGACGGGTTCCGCCCGTCCGCACCGAAACCGTTGGCGGCTTCCTTGTCCCGCGCGCAGGACGTACCAGGGTTCCTGCGCGAGATGGACGAAGTTCGAGCGCAGCTGCACGTCTTGCGGCCGTCGGATCGCGCGTACATCGGACGGTGTCTGGATGATTTGGCATGGGCCGTCCGCGAGGTGCCTTGGCAGGAGACGAACACGGACGATCTGCCCGTGCGCGTGTGCCACAACGACTTCCACTCGTACAACGTGCTCATGCGCGGCGGACGCATTACGGCGGTGCTCGATTGGGAAAAGGCCGGGTGGCAGTTCCGCGGCTTCGAGGCCATGCGTTCGGTCATCTTCAATTGCCGTTCTTCCTGGCGGAAGGTTGACGGAGACTCGGCGGACGCGTACCTGCGCGCGTATGCGCGGCACGTGCGTTTGAGCGTGCGCGAACGCGAGACGGCGTTTGTCTGCGGGCTGCGCGAAATGACGTTCAGCCTCTGGGCGGTGAGGGAATATCTGCGCGGCCACGCGGCCGTGCGCGCGAACATCCGGCGCCGCACCGCCGTCGTCCGATTTCTTGCCGCGCACCGAGAGGCGTTTGCCGAACGCGTCGCGCGAGCTTTGACACGGACGTGAAAACGTGCTAGCTTCGCCGTCTGCTTTCCGATGCCCCTGATCGGGTGTCCGGCGCATGGGGCGCCGTCCATGGAGGGGAAAGCGGAAAACCGGCCTGGAGGGCCAGATGCGGAAAAACAAGAAGGAAATGTCTGAGCTCGAGAAGAAGTATCAGCGGTTCCTGGTGGCGCTCCGGACCACGCTGTGGTCGTCGTCCGTCAGCATCCGGCTCGTCAACGGCCAAGATCCGTTGCTCGCCCTGCAGTACGCGCTCGCCAAGCACTTCCCGCCGGAGGCGAGCTGTATCGGCAGCTGCGTATCGGACGACGGGATGGTGATGATCCCGTACTCCGATCTCGTCCTCGCTCTTTATCGGATCGCCATGCAGCCGGAGAACTCCGACCATCATCCGGACTCGGACGATCTGCATCTCGTCACGAAGGTGCTCGACCGCTGCAGCAACCACGAGTTCAGGCAGTTCGTGCGGCTCACGAATCGCCGGCACAATCCGAACCAGCTGACCCGTCGGTGGGCCATCCAGAAGCTGGTGGACATCGTGAAGGGCGTGGCGCCGGAGCACGAACCCTTCGCGTCGCCGGTGCGCGCGAGCTGGAAGAAGGGCGCCCGGCGCCGGCTTCACGAGCTGTGGAAGTCCGGCCAGCTCGACGACGACGGCATGATCCCCAAACTGCTCGGCCTTGCCAAAGCCGACCTGACGAACGCCTAGCACGCACGCGTCTGCGGAACGCGCGGCCCACGCCGCATCGCAGACGCGTTTTCTTTTTGCGCGCGCCTTGACGCCGCGCGTGTGATACAATGAAAGCCAAACGGGCTTTCTCTTCGTATGGGAAATCGCGACCACTCCCACCCCCCTGTCCGCCGCCGTGCGGCCGGCGGACGTTCCCCCCTCGGGCAGGGGGGAACGCGTGCTTCCGTTCGCGCGCGGCCGACCGTTCGTTCCGCGCGTCTTCGCGTGCATGCGCGCACGGCGCTCAAGACCGTCCTCGTTCTTTGCGGCGCCGCCGCTTTGGCCGCCTCGGCCGCCTTTCTGACCGTCCGCCAGTCCGCCACGTATCTTTCGGTTTCCGCGGAAACGCCCCCGACTTCTTCCGTGCAGCAACCCGGCGCCAAGGATGTGCCGATGCTCGGCCTTCGCCTGCAGGCGTACGCGCAGCCGGTCATGGTTTCGTCGATCAGCTTCGCCGTGCTGACGGATCGCGACGGCCGGTTCGAAAACGGCATTGCCGACGACGTGGATCCGGCGCAGGCCTTGGAAGCGTGCACGCTGCTGGATGCGTCCAGCGCGCGACTCTCCGGTCCCGTTGCGCCGTCGTCCGCTTCGCGCACGCTGACCTTCGCGCTCAGCCTCCCGCTTGCGCCGTTGCAGGCGGCGGGGTTGCAGGTCCATTGCACGTTGGGCGCGCAGACGCTGCCCGGTCCCGGATCGGATCAGATCGCCCTGGCCCTGCTTGGTCCGCAGGACGTCCAGGCAATGACCGGCGGTTCGGTGCTGCCCGTGTCCGCCGTGTCCTTCGGCTGGTTCTCCTCCTCCATCAATGCCCGCGGAGCGGTTTCCGTGTGGCGGAATCGACCGGCGGCGTCAAAGCAGGCGGTCGCTTCGTCCGTTTCGCCCGCGGCCGCGCCGGAGGCGGCGTCCGTATCCGTCCAGGCTCTGCCGCTGCCCGCGCGCCAATATCTCCTGCCGCGCGAGCAAGGCGTGGAAGTCGCGCGCTTCCGGCTGGGCGCGACGCAGGCGACGACCGTGCGCGCGCTGACCTTCGTCGATTGCCTCGGGTATCAGGGCGGGGACAACTGCCTGTCCGACGGCCAAGCGGCGGGGAATGCACGCTTCATCGCGGCCGCCCACCTGACGTTTGACGACGCTTCCGGCGCTCCGCACCGCGTTTCCGCCGTTCCGGACGCCGACGGCACGCTGTTCTTCCGCGACGTTTCCATCCCCGTTGCAACGTCCGCCACGCTTTCCTTGTCGGTGGACACGTCGGCCTTCGATCCTTCCTTGGAAGGGGCCGCGATCTCCTACGCCTTCGTCGACTCCGGTTCATTCGCGCTCACGCCCGCGCGCCGCATAGCCGCGTCGTTTGCGAGCGACGGAACGTCTCCCGGTCTCTTTTCGACGGACGACGCCGTGCCGGGCTTGAACGGCGTTTCGTCGGGGACGGCGGCGGTTTTCGTGAAAAGCCGTCCGGCCTTTTCGATCGCTTCCGGCGGTCCGGACGGATCGGCTCCCGCCGCCATGGGCGAAGTCTTCCGTTTTACGGTCTCGACCCAGGGCGCGGGGGCCGTTGACCTGTACCGTCTGGCCTTCCGCCTGCATGCGACGGACCGTGCCAAGAGCGGTTGGACCTCGTGCGACCAGCTCGCGACGAGCGCCAAGTGGGGATTGCGCGACGCTGATGATCCCGGCACGCGCCTGGAAGACCCGGGCGACTGGATTTTTTACCAGGAGGACGGCTCGCCCTGCGTCTCCGGCGGGACGCTGGCGTACGCGGTCGTGGATTTCACGCGCGCCGGCGACCCGCAGCCGAAGGCCGTGGGGCTGGACGTCCCGCGCACGTGGCTGCTGCGCGTGGACGCTTCGGGCGCCGCCTCCGGCGACACGCTGCGCGTGGACATCCCCGCCGGGCCGCTCCCCGCGTCCATCGTCTCGCCCGTGAGCTGGACGGACGCGTGGGCGTTGAAGACGCTTGACGCCTCCGGCCTGCCGGGGCTGCCGCTTTCCGGCGGCACGCTGCGGTTTTGAAGGTCAAGCGAGCTCCCGTTCCCCTATGCCGTGGCAATCGTACGCCGGCCCCTTCGCGCTGTATTTTGCGCTGCTGCTCATTCTGGCGGCGCTGTTTTTCGCGCGCCGCCGTCCGCGTGCGCCGTCCGCCGCCTTCCTGCGCGACCTCACGCAGGCGGCGCGGGAAGGGAAGATCGATCCGGTCGTCGGGCGCATGGACGAAGTCGAGCGCCTCATCCACATCATCTCGCGGCGCACGAAAAACAATCCACTCCTGATCGGCGCGCCGGGCGTCGGCAAGACGGCGATCGTGGAAGGCCTGGCGCATCGGATGGCATCAGGCGACGTGCCCGACGTCCTCGCGGGCGCGCGCCTGCTGCAGCTCGACGTGAGCGATCTCATCGCCGGCACGCGCTACCGCGGCGATTTCGAGCAGCGCCTGCGCCGCGTGATGCGCCGGCTGGAAGCGTTGCCGCGCGCGACGATCCTGTTCATCGACGAGATCCATCTGCTCGAGCAGACCAAAGGTGTGGAAGGCGCGCTGTCGGCATCCGACGTCCTGAAGCCCGCGCTGGCGCGCGGCGACCTGCCGGTGATCGGCGCGACGACGATGGCGGAGTACGAAAAATACATCCGCGCGGAGCCGGCGCTCGACCGCCGCTTCCAGCCGGTGTACGTCGGCGAGCCGACGCCGGAGGAGGCGCTGGCCGTGCTGCGCGGCGTAAAAGGGCTTTACGAAGAACACCATGGCGTGGACATCGACGACGCGGCTTTGGCGGTCGCCGTCGAGGGATCGAAAAGGCTCAAGACCCGCTCGCTTCCGGACAAGGCCATCGATTTGATCGACGAAGCCTGCGCAAAGGTCGCCATCGACGCGTCGGAGGCGCATCGCGTGCCGTTCGGCGTGCTGCACGGCGCCGCGCAACGTGCCAAGCAGCGTCAAGAACAAGAAGGATTGTCGCCGGAACAAACGAAGCGCCGCCGTGCGGCGCGCCGAGCCTTTCGGACGGACGCGACCGGGAAGGAGGCCGACGCCGTGCTGCGGAAGCATCTGCGCGGGCTTGGCGTGACGAGCGCTTCGACGTGCGCGGGACAGCGGCCGTGCGTCTGCGTCCAGGACGTCGAGTCGGTGCTGAACGAGTGGAACGCGTTGGCGAAGAGAGAAGCGGGCCGGTAATCGCCAGTGGATAAACCCGCTGGCTTTTTTTATCGATCTTCTATGATGGCACCAGCTTAATTTTCAAGAGACTTCTGCGTTTCAGACGTCTCGTCAATGAGTATGACCGTGGAAAAACCTCCCGTGAGCGCAGAAAAATTCAATCCGCGCGATAAAAAATACAAAAGAGTTGCCGATTTGCCGGAGCCAATTCGTAAAAAATATGTGAACCTGCCGAAAGATGGGTTCATACGAAAGGCAGCTGCTGAGTTTGATGCGGAGCATAGTGACTACAAAGAGTCGACTTTCTTGCACCGGATTATTTTGTTAGCTTCGAGACATCGCCAACACGAATTAGCAGCGGAAAAAGATCCCATAGACATGCTAAAGGAACAAGCGGCGCTAGAAATAGATGATCAGGTCGATATTGAAGAAGCGGAAAGATGGGAGGAAATGAAAAGGAAATTGACAGAGATGGGTCACACGGGTTACGTCGAAAAATCTCTACATTCCAGTTTTGAAATGAGGGGAGAAATTGATGGCATCAAGTTTTGGGCTTACAGGGATGGTGGAATGGTTAATGACGTTCAACTCTCCCAAAGAGAAGCAGAAGAAATTGTTTCGAAATACGAAGACATTGCCTTCGACAGAGATATAGCTAAAGAAGCCAGAGAAGAAAGGAGAAGGAAGGCAAATGCAGAGATCGATAAAATACACGGGTCGAATCCTGACATGAATCTTTGGCTGAGGCAGCAGCTGGAGCTTGAACGTAGGGAGGCTGCTGAACAAGGGAAAAAAAGGGATCTGCTAGCAAAGCTCGGCTTCTAATGAAGCCTTAATCCGACGCAAGCAAGTAAAACGCCCCCGCGGAAAGCGGAGGCGTTTTTCCATTCGGACGGAAGATCTGGATCAGGCTTTCAATGTGATTTCATCCTGTCTTTTCTTCACGAGCTTCTGTACTCATCTGCCCATGCGGGGCCGTCGGAACGTCTGGGTTGCAACCAACAGAAGACGGCAGCATAGCAGAACGGGCGGATTCCGTCAAGGGGGTCGGTCCAATCCTGGCTTGACGCCGCGGCGTTTCCATGCTAGGTTCGCCCCATCTTGGCCCTCGCAAGACAACCGGCCAGGAGAGGAGAACGGAAGATGACGGTGAAAGAGTGGAAAGAATTGTACATCCTCCTGGCGATCGCGGCGTTTGGCGCGATCTGGGGCTTGTACGTTTCCTGGTATCACGAGGTCGCGTCTCGGGAAGCACTGCGAGCCGCGCGCGCGGAGACCGTCGCATGGCAGGAGGTCGGCGCGTACGCGATCAAACGCTTGCGCGCGCAGGACTGCTCGCGGATCGAAACCGGAGCGGTCGCGTCGTGGCTGACGGGAGTCGACGACGGCGGCAATGACGTGCTCGAGCTCTTCCCTCCGGAAAAAGGTGGCGACCGCGGATTCCTGACGGTACTGACGCCTGTCCCGGGAGCCGCCGGGTCAAAGCAGGCGGCGAACTTCTGCGTTACCTACGACCGTACGAACACGACCGACGCGGGCAAGCCGTTTTCCGGGTTCATCACAAGCATCGTTTACCGTGGGGACAAAGCGACGGACTGCCGCTGACGGCTCGCGTCTTATCCCGCCTCCTTCTTCGGAGGTGGGCTTTTTTCGTCTTGACACGCCCGGGTCTGCCTGCGCAAGATGGATGCGTTCTATGCATGATGCTATTAAACGACTCTTGGATCTGGCCCGCCGCACCGGCGATCGGCTCATTGTCACGGATCCCGAAGGCCGTGAGCCCTACGTCCTTTTATCGCTGGACCAGTACGAGGAGCTTCTTGGCGGCCCTCTGGAAGAGGCGCCTTTGCCCCCTCCGCCTCCGAAAGAAGCCGCGTCCGAAACTTCCGCACCGCCCGTGGAGCTTCGGTCGCCGCCCGTGGCGACGGACGCATCAGCCATCGCTGCGGCGGACGATTCTCCTCGCGCCATTCCTGTCCGTCGCCTGGATGCCGATCCTGCCCAGATTCCCGCGCCGATCCCCCCTGTTTCTTCGGTCGAAGACGACCAGACGGGGGAGGCTGGCGAGGAGCAGTTTTACCTGGAACCCGTGGAATAAAAATCGCCTCTATTTAGGCGGTTTTTCCTTTTAGCGTCAGCTCTTGCGGGATTTACGGGCTTCTGCTACACTTCGCCTCACCTTAATCCTAAGGCTCTTAATTTCTTGAGGCCGCCGCGCTCCGCCGCCTGGGTCGGGACGCGACGGACCCGACGATCCAACGTATGGCTGACGTGTTTCAACGCACCAAGCCGCACGTGAACGTGGGCACCATCGGTCACGTCGACCACGGCAAGACCACGACCACGGCGGCCATCCTCGCCGTCTTGAACGCCAAGGGCATGAGTGCCCAAAAGAAGGGCGTCGACGATTTGGACAAGGCCCCGGAATCGAAGGCCCGCGGCATTACGATCGCCACGGCGCACTGCGAATACGAGTCCGACAAGCGCCACTACGCGCACGTCGACTGTCCGGGCCACGCGGACTATATCAAGAACATGATCACGGGTGCCGCCCAGATGGACGGCGCCATCTTGGTCGTGTCCGCCGCGGACGGTCCCATGCCGCAAACCCGCGAGCACATCCTGCTTGCCCACCAGGTTGGCGTGCCCGCCATCGTCGTCTTCCTGAACAAAGTGGACATGGTGGACGACCCGGAGCTTATCGACCTCGTCGAGGCCGAAGTCCGCGATCTTCTCACAAAGTACCACTATGACGGCGAACACGCGCCGGTGATTCGTGGGTCCGCGACCAAGGCATTGGCCAACCCGGCGGACGAGGCGGCATCCAAGCCGATCTTGGATCTCATCAAGGCCTTGGACGAATACATTCCGGAGCCGGTTCGTCAGACCGACAAGCCGTTCCTGATGCCGATCGAAGACGTTTTCTCGATCGAAGGCCGCGGCACCGTGGTGACCGGCCGCATCGAGCGCGGCACGATACATCTCAACGAGGAAGTGGAAATCGTCGGCATGCGCGAGCAGTCCTCGAAGACCGTCGTGACGGGCATCGAGATGTTCAACAAGTCGCTGGACGAAGGGCGCGCGGGCGACAACGCCGGCCTCCTTCTCCGCGGCGTGAAAAAGGACGAAGTGGAACGCGGCATGGTCCTGGCCAAGCCGGGCACCATTACCCCGCACACGGAGTTCGCCGCCGAAGTGTACGCCCTGTCCAAGGAGGAGGGCGGCCGCCACAAGCCGTTCTTCAACGGGTACAAGCCGCAGTTCTACATCCGCACGACGGATGTAACGGGCGAGATCACGCTGCCTTCCGGCACGGAAATGGTCATGCCGGGGGACACGGTAAACCTCACTATCAAGCTCATCGTCCCGGTCGCGCTTGAGGAGAAGATGACGTTTGCCATCCGCGAGGGCGGCAAGACGGTCGGCGCAGGCATCGTGACGAAGATCGTCAAATAGCTTACTCATCCGTTCTTTTCGGTCGCTTGTGCCTTCCGCCCGCAAAACTGAAACGACGGCTGAGATGCCGCGCATCCGGATCAAAATCCGCGCGTATGATCACAAGATCATCGACCAGGCCACCCAGACCATCATCCGCACCGCGGAACGGTCTGGCGCCAAAGTTCTCGGCCCGGTTCCGTTGCCGACCGAAAAGCGCCGGTATACCGTGAACCGCTCGACGTTCGTCCACAAGGACGCGCGCGAGCAGTATGAGATGCGCGTTCACAAGCGTCTCATCGATATCGCCGGACCGAATGAGAAGACGATCGACGCCTTGATGACGTTGAACCTTCCCGCCGGCGTGGACGTTGAGATCAAGACGTAAGTGCGAAGCGTTCCCGTTCTTGCCTCTGCCCCGCATGGCTCCATGTGGGGCAGGACGGAGGAACGGGGACCCGCCTCCGCCGAGCTTCGGCGGGCAGGCATGACGGACGAAGAACCCGGAAGAAAGATCCGCGCCGCTTGGGCGGGGAAAACCTTCCGGACGCTTCCGACCCCGTCTCCAGGAGGCTTTCATTCCCATTCCACCTAACGCCTTCTCATTTCCGTGCAGGCCAGACCCTGGCCGCGGAACCTCAATGATTTTCCGAGACGTTTGAAGCCCGAGAGGGGTTTTGCGCGTTTTTCGGAAAACATTGTTCGGCGTTCGCGTTCCGTGTCTGGCTTTTACGTTAGGGAAGCCAGGGTATGTCCCCGGGAGGGACCAATGCACTATGCCTTTCATCATCGGTCGCAAGCTCGAAATGAGCCAGGAATTCAAGGGGGACGGAACGGTCGTGCCGGTGACGATCGTCGCCGTCGAGCCGAACACGGTGACGCAGGTTCGGACGCCGGAGGCGGACGGCTATGCGGCTGTCCAGTTGGGAACGGATCCGCACGGAGGGCTCAACAAACCGGAAGCCGGCCATCTCAAGGACCTGTCAGCCTTCTCGGTTCTGCGCGAATTCCGCGTTGAGAAGACGGACTTGAAGCGTGGCGACACGATCGACGTCTCCGCGTTCGCTCCCGGCATGAAAGTCGACGTGGTCGGCACGTCCAAGGGCCGCGGGTTCCAGGGTGTCATGAAGCGCCACCATTTCTCCGGGGGGCCGGCCACGCACGGCCAGAAGGACCAGATGCGCATGCCGGGTTCCATCGCTTCGCAGCGCCAAGGCCCGGTGTCCAAGGGACAGCGCATGGCTGGCCACATGGGGGATGACCGCGTGACCGTGAAGAACCTCGAAGTCATCTCCGTGGATCCCGGCGCGCGCGTGCTCGCCGTGAAGGGCGCCGTTCCCGGCGCGCGCGGCGGACTCCTCCTCATTATCGCCCGCGAGGGCCAGACCGTATGGCAACGGTGAAACTCTATAACCAGCAAGGCGACATGGTTGGCGACCTGGCTTTGAACGCGAAGCTTTTCAGCGTGAAGCCGAATGCGGCCCTGGTCCATGAGGCGGCCGTCGCGCAGGCGGCGGAGCGCCGCGTCGCCCTGGCTCACACGAAGGGCCGCGGCGAGGTGGCGGGCACAGGCAAGAAGCCGTGGAAGCAGAAGGGAACCGGTCGCGCCCGCCACGGGTCGCGCCGTTCCCCGATCTGGGTCGGCGGAGGCATCACCTTCGGGCCGACGTCGGAACGTGTCTTTGCCGTGAAGATGAACCGCAAGGCGCGCCGCAAAGCCTTGGCCATGGTTTTGACGGACAAGGTCAACGACGGCTGCCTGGTGGCCGTGGACTCGCTGAAACTCGACGCGCCGAAGACGAAAGCCTTCGCCGGCATCCTGAAGAGGCTCCCGACCTCCGGCAGAAAGACGCTCGTCATTCTGGAGCCGAAGAACGCGGAGACGTTCCGCGCCGCGCGCAATCTGCCCCGCGTTTCCACCCTCCCGGCAGACAGCTTGAACGTGGTGGATCTGCTCGCGCACGACTGCGTACTCGCCTCGAAGGAGGCGATCGAAGTCATGACCAAGACCTTCACGCGCTGATATGGGCATTCTCGACCGCTTTATATCGAAGAAGGAACGGGAAGTGAAGGCGTCCGTCGGGGCCAAAGCGCCGACGAAGGCTTCCCCGCCGGCCAAAAAGTCTGTCGCCAAGCCGGTTCCCGCCGCCAAGGCCGAAGCGCCGAAAGCGGTCGCGAAAGGCCCCGTTCCGGCCCACCTGCTCCGCGTGCTCGTGAAGCCGCTCGTGACGGAACAGGCCGCCATCCTCGCGTCTCACGGGCAGTATGTTTTCCGCGTCGCCCTGAGCGCCAACCGCGTGGAGGTCAAAAACGCGATGAAGGCCGTCTACGGCATTGTGCCGGCGTCCGTCAACATCCAGCGCGTGCGCGGCAAGGCCGTCCGATACGGCAAAACCTACGGCCGCCGCCAGACGTGGAAAAAAGCCATCGTAACGCTCCCGAAGGGAGCCGCCATCGACGTTTACGCCGGCGTCTAACCCTATGCCCGTCAAACGCTATCATCCGACCTCCGCGGGCCGCCGCCTCTCGTCCGTCGACACGTTCGACGACGTGACGAAACAGCGCCCGGAGAAGTCGCTCACCATTCCGCGCAAGGAGTTCGCGGGCCGTTCGCGCGGCAAAATCACCGTTCGCCACAAAGGCGGAGGCGCCAAGCAGCGCATCCGCCTGGTGGACGGCCTGCGCCACAAGTTCGACGTGCCGGCGGTCGTGAAGGCCATCGAGTACGATCCGAACCGCGGCGCGCGCCTTGCCCTCCTCGTCTACCGCGATGGCGCGAAAAGCTACATCGTGGCGCCCCTCGGCCTGAAGGTCGGGGACGCCGTGGTTTCGACGCGCGGCAAGGGAGACATCCAGATTGGCAACCGCTTCCCGCTGGAGCACATCCCCGTGGGCCTCATGGTCCATGATGTGGAGCTCACGCCGGGGAAGGGCGCGCAGATCGCGCGCGGCGCGGGAACCGGCGTCCAGCTCATGGCCGTCGAAGGCCCGTATGCCACGCTGAAGCTTCCGTCCGGGGAAATGCGCCTGGTCTTCAAGTCATGCATGGCCACGATCGGCCAGACGTCCAATCCGGACCGCCGCCTCATCCGCTGGGGCAAGGCCGGCCGCTCCCGCCATCGCGGCATCCGTCCGACCGTCCGCGGCAAGGTCATGAACCCGGTCGACCACCCGCATGGCGGCGGCGAGGGCCGCAACTCGATCGGCTTGAAGCATCCGAAGACGCCGCAGGGCAAGCCCGCCCTCGGCGTCAAGACGCGCCGACGGAAGGCTTCGGACGCGCTCATCATTCAGCGCCGTCCGAAGGGCCGCTTCGTGGGCGGCGCGAGCTAACGGCTAAAGGCTAACGGCTCCTCTATGTCCCGTAGTTCCAAAAAAGGTCCCTTCGTGGATCCGAAACTCCTCAAGAAGGTGATGGCGCTGAAGCCGGGCGGCAAGACGGTCGTCAAAACCTGGTCCCGCGCCTCCGCCATTGCGCCGGAAATGGTCGGGTACACCATCGGCGTCCACAACGGCAAGGATTTCATTCCCGTCCGCGTGGTGGAAAACATGGTGGGACACAAGCTCGGCGAGTTCTCGCCGACGCGCAAGTTCGTCCGCCATGGCGGCAAGCTGCAAAAAGGCATGGAGGCTTCCGCGGCCGCCGCCCCTGCCGCCGCCCCTGCCGCGGCCAAGAAATAACGTCGCTGGCCCGTCCCTATCTCTCATGTATGGAAGTCCGTGCCTACGCCCGTCATATCCGCCAGTCGCCGCGCAAGATCCGACTGGTCGTCGACGCCATCCGCGGCAAGCGCGTGGATGACGCCTTGACCCAGCTGCGCTTCATCAACAAGGCGGCCGCGCTGCCCGTGATGAAGCTCCTTCACTCGGCGATCGCGAATGCCGAACACAATTTCAAGCTGGAACGGTCGGCCCTGTCCGTACAGGCGATCGCGGTGGACGGCGGCCCCGTGCTCGAGCGCTGGCGCGCCCGCGCGTTCGGCCGCGCGGCCCCGATCCGCAGGCGCACGTCGCACATCTCGATCGTGCTCTCCGACCTGCCCGCCGTTCAGGCGGCCGCCCCTAAGTCGCATGCCTAAACCGCTATGGGTCACAAAGTACATCCGAAAGCCTTCCGGCTCGCGGTCACCCGCGGTTGGGACGCCTCCTGGTTCGCCGCGAAGCGCGACGCGTTCAGCGCCCTCCTGCGCGAAGACGTGCTGATCCGCGCCTTCCTCCGGAAGGAGCTTCGCGAGGCCCTGGTCGACCGCATCGAGATCGAGCGGGCGCGCGGGAAGGTGACCGCCACCATCCACGCCGCCAAGCCGGGCATCGTGATCGGCCGCGCCGGCGCCGGCATCGAGGAGCTCGTCAAGAAGCTCAAGCAACGCTTCTACCGCGGTCGCAAGGTGAACCTGCAGCTGCAGGTGCGCGAAGTTGCGAATCCGAACCTGTCGGCGGCCGTCGTGGCCACGCAGATCGCCTTCGACCTGGAAAAGCGCATGCCGTTCCGCCGCAGCATGAAATCCGCCATCGAGCGCGTGCTGAAGAGCGGCGCGGAAGGCATCAAGATCACGATCGGCGGCCGACTGAACGGCGCCGAAATTGCCCGCGTGGAAACCCTTTCCCAGGGAAAGATCCCGCTGCACAACCTGCGCGCCGACGTGAATTTCGCTTCCGTACAGGCCAATACCATCGCCGGCGCCATCGGCGTGAAAGCGTGGATCAACCGCGGCGAAGTCTTCCAAAAGGCGTCGGAAGCCGAGGCTTCCGGCAAACCCGTGTCCGGCCCCGTCGGACGGAAGGCCGCCTAACCGCTTCGTCGTATGCTTATTCCGAAAAAGGTCAAGCACCGCAAGTGGCACAAGGGCCGCGCCCGCGGCAAGCGCGTGGCCTCACAAAAGACCACGCTCGCCTTCGGCTCGGTCGGCCTCAAGGCCATCACGGAAGGGTGGGTGACCTCCCGCCAGATCGAGGCTGCCCGGCGCGCGCTGACCCGCACGATCAAGCGCGGTGGCAAAGTCTGGATCCGCATTTTCCCCGACAAGCCGGTGACGACCAAGGGATCCGAAATGCCGATGGGGAAGGGCAAGGGCGCCGTCGACCATTACGTCGCGGTCGTGCGTCCGGGCACCGTCATGTTCGAGATGGACGGCGTGCCGGCCCACCTCGCCCGCGAAGCGATGTCGCTGGCGGCCTACAAGCTGCCCGTGCAAACCAGGATCGTGAACCGTGACCTTCCCTGATATGGACGCGAACATGCTGCCCAAGACGCCCGCGGCCGTCCGCGCCGCGATCGAGGACGCGCAGCAGAAGCTGCACGACCTGCGCCTGCAGGCTTCGGCGAACCAATTGAAGCGCGTCCGCGACATCCGCGCGGCGCGCCGGTCCGTCGCCCGCCTCAAGACCGCCCTGCGGGAAATGAAAAATGAAGGGGGACCCCTCGTATGAACACGCCTCAACAAACCATGCCGGCCGTCCGCACGCTCCGCGGCGTCGTGGTCTCCGACAAGATGGACAAGACCATCGTCGTCCGCGTCGACCGCACGGTCGTGCATGCCAAGTACGGCAAACGGTACCTCCGCAGCCAGACCTATAAAGTGCACGACGAAAAAAACGCCCACAAGACGGGGGACACGGTTTCCTTCGCCGAGTGCCGCCCTCTGTCGCGCGACAAGCGCTGGCGAGTCGTGTAAATGTGTAACGGGTAGCGTGCGGCGCGTAGCGTCTGAAGACGCGCGGACTTCCGCGTCCTCTCAAACGTTCCGCGTTCCACGTTCCACGATACACGCCCCACACATCCTATGGTTCAACACCGCACCATGCTCCAGGTCGCCGACAACTCCGGCGCCCAGAAGCTCCAGGTGATCCGCGTGCGCGGCGGGTTCCGCAAGCACTACGCCGGCATCGGCGACATCGTCAACGCCGTCGTGAAGCAGGCGGTTCCGCACGGCGCCGTGAAAAAATCGGACGTCGTAACGGCCGTGATCGTCCGCACGCGCAAGGAAACGCGCCGCACCGACGGAACGTACATCCGTTTCGATGAAAATGCCGGCGTCATCATCGACCCAAAGACGAAAGAGCCGAAGGGGACGCGCATCTTCGGCCCGGTCTCGCGCGACCTGCGCGCCCGCGGCTTCGTGAAGATCATCTCGCTCGCCCCGGAAGTGCTGTAAATGTAGAACGTAGAAATCGTAGAAACGACTCGCTTCTAGATCCGACGTTTCTACAAGGCCCGTCAGCGGGCCGATTCTACGCCTTCTACGTTTTCTACATCATCCTATGAAAATCAAAACCGGCGACAAGGTCCGCGTCATCGCGGGCAAAGACAAGGGAAAGACCGGCAGCGTGCTGCAGGTTTTCCGCGCCGAGGCGCGCGTCGTGGTCGAAGGGGTGAATGTGGCCACCCGCCATCTGCGCGCCCGCGAGGGCGTCGCGCCCGGCCAAAAAATCACGTACCCGGCTCCGCTTCACGCGAGCAACGTGCAGCTGCTCTCCCCGTCGGGGAAGGTCGGCCGCGCAGGGGCCAAGCTCGTGAAGACGGACAAGGGGTTCAAGAAAATCCGCGTCGTCCGCTCCAAGGGGATGGCGGAAGAGATCGCCTAAGCCTATGCCTCTCCACGCCATCTACGCCAAGGACGCCGTGCCCGCGCTCAGGAAGGAGTTCGGCTACCGCAACGTCCACCAAGTCCCGGCGGTCCGCCAAGTCACGCTGAACGTGGGGCTTGGTAAGGGCCTCAAGGACGCCAAATACCTCGAGACGGCCGAGCGCACCCTGCGCCGCATCAGCGGCCAGCAGCCGGTGAAGACGCGCTCCCGCAAGTCGATTTCCAATTTCAAGATCCGCAAGGACATGGTGATCGGCATGAAAGTCACGCTGCACGGCAAGCGCATGTGGGACTTCCTGGAGAAACTCGTCCGCGTCTCGCTGCCGCGCGTGCGCGACTTCCGCGGTCTTTCGCCCTCTTCCTTCGACCGGAACGGAAACTACTCGATCGGGTTCACGGAACACATCGCCTTCCCGGAAATCCACAGCGACGAAGTGGAAGTGATCCACGGCCTGCAAGTGACCGTGGGCACGACGGCCAAGACGCCCGAGGAAGGCCGGGCCCTGCTCACCCATCTCGGTTTCCCGTTCCGGGACCGGACGAATGCCTAATATGGCCACTGCGAACCAAATCGCCAAATCCAACCGCAAGCCAAAATTCACGACGCGCGTCGTGAACCGGTGCTGGCGTTGCGGCCGCCGTCACGGGTATCTGCGCGACTTCAAGCTTTGCCGCATCTGTTTCCGCGAGCTGGCGAACCGCGGCGAGATCCCCGGCGTCACCAAGGCCAGCTGGTAAGCCACCCCTCCTATGATGACCGACCCCATCTCCGACATGCTGACCCGGCTGCGCAACGCTTCGGCGGTGCGCAAGACCGAGGTCGTCCTTCCGGCTTCCGCGCTGAAGTTCAGCATCGCGAAGATCCTGGAAAAAGAGGGATACGTGGCCCGCGCCGAGCGGATCGAGCAGAACAAGCGTCCGATGCTCCGCGTCACGCTTGCCTATGAGGGCAAGCAGCCGCGCCTGCGTTCCGTGAAGCGCGTGAGCCGCCCGGGCTTGCGCGTGTACGCGAAGGCGGACGGACTGCCGCGCGTGATGTCCGGATTCGGCCTGGCGATCATCTCGACGCCGAACGGCCTCATGACGAACAAGGAAGCCCGCGCCCGCCGTCTGGGCGGGGAAGTGATTTGCGAAGTGTCGTAGAAAAGCCGTTAGCCGTTAGCCCTTAGCCATTCGGTGACGGGCTCAGGCTAAAGGCTAAAAGCTAAAGGCTAAAAGCTTCTCTATGTCGCGCATCGGCAAAAAACCCATCATCCTTCCCGCCGGCGTCACCGCCGAGGTACGCGCCGAAGGCGGAAAGAGCACGCAGGTGACCGTGAAAGGTCCCAAGGGCGCGCTGACTCACGCCTTTGATCCACGCGCCGCCGTGGAGGTGACGGACCGGGACGGGGCCAAGGCGCTGGCCGTACGCGTCGCGCATGAGGAAGAGCCGTTCGAGCGTTCCTTGTGGGGAACCGTCCGGGCCGTGCTCGCCAACGCGGTCACGGGCGTGACGCAGGGATTCAGCACGTCCCTGGAAATCAACGGCGTCGGCTATCGCGCGACCGTGCAGGGCCGCAAGGTCGTCTTGGTCGTCGGCTTCAGCCATGACGTGGAGGTTGATCTTCCCCAAGGCGTCGAAGCCAAGGTGGAGAAGAACGTCATCACCGTGGCCGGCTTCGACCGGCAGCTGGTCGGCGAAACGGCGGCCAGGATCCGCGCCGTGCGTCCGCCGGAGCCGTATCTCGGCAAGGGGATTAAATACGTCGGCGAGATCGTCCGCCGCAAAGCGGGCAAGGCCGCCGGCAAAGCCGCCGCGTAAGTCATGACCGGCATCTGGCAGGCGGCATCTCGCGTCTGGCATGGAAGCCAGCCGCCAGAAGCCGGCCGCCAGAAGCCCTTTGTATGCCCATCAGCATGAAAGCCAAACGCGCCCGCGCCCTTCGGCGCGCGCATCGCACGCGCGCCCGCGTCCGCGGAACGGCGCAACGTCCCCGCCTGTCGGTGAAGCGCAGCCTCAAGCACATCTACGCCCAGTTGATCGATGATGCCGCCGGCAAGACGCTGGTCGCCGCGAGCGACCGATCGGCCCAGGCCTCCGGCAAGCCGTTGGAAGTCGCCAAGCGCGTTGGCCAGGCGCTGGGGGAGAAGGCGAAAGCCGCCGGCATTGCCGCGGCGGTGTTCGACCGCGGTCCCTACCGCTATCATGGCCGCGTGGCCGCGCTGGCGGACGGCGCCCGTGAAGGAGGGCTGCAGTTCTAAGACGGGAACGCACATACTTTATGGAACAGCAAACGACCCGTCCCTCCGCCGCGCCCCGCGGCGCGGCTTCCTCCCGCGGCGCGCGCGCCGGCGGCTTTGGCGCCCGAGGCGGCTCCCGCGGGCCTCGCGCCGGCTCCGACGGACGCCGGAGCGGCGGCCGCGGCCGTCCCGAGCGCGAGGTGCGCGAGTTCGAGCAGAAGACGCTGGCCCTGGACCGCGTGACGCGCGTGACGGCCGGCGGCAAGCGCATGACGTTCCGCGCCGCCCTGCTGATCGGCGACCGCAAGGGCCGCGTCGGGCTCGCCGTGGAAAAAGGCCTGGACGTGCAGATCGCGATGGACAAGGCGTACCGCCAGGCGAAGAAACACCTCGTCCGCGTGCCGCTCGTCAACGACACGATCCCGCATCCCGTCTCAACCAAGTTCGGCTCCGCCGTCGTGATGCTCAAGCCCGCCCCGCGCGGAACCGGCCTCAAGTGCGGCGGCGCCGTACGCGCCGTGCTTGAGCTGGCCGGCGTGCCGAACGCCGTGTCGAAGATCATGAACTCCAGCAACAAGATCAATATCGCCAAGGCGACGTTCGAAGCGATTGCCCAGCTGCGCGCGCCCAGGGCGCCGAAGGCGGAAGATGGGAAGGCTCAGGAGGCAGGAGTCGGGAGTCAGGACGAGAAACGCGAGCGAACGGCTAAAAGCTAACGGCTGACGGCTTCCCCATATGGCTCTCCGCCTCCACACCATCAAGCCCAACCAGGGCGCCCGCAAAAAGGCGTTCGTGATTGGCCGCGGCCTTGCCAGCAAGGGCACGTATTCCGGCCGCGGCGCCAAGGGCCAGCGCGCCCGTTCCGGCGGCCGCGCCGGCTTGCAGCTCAAGGGCATCCGCAAGCTCATGCTTTCGATGCCGAAATCCCGCGGCTTCCACTCCGCCGCGCCCAAGGCGGCGATCGTGAGCCTGGGGGCCATTTCCAAGGCCTTCCAGAACGGCGCGGCGGTGACGCCGAAAGCGCTGTACGAGAAGGGGCTGGTCGCCGACCTGTCCCATGGCGTCAAGATCCTGTCGGACGGCGGCATCGCTCTCAAGGTGCACGTCGAAGGCTGCCGCTTGTCCGCCGCCGCGCGCGCCAGGGTCGAAGAGGCCGGCGGCAGCGTGAAATAAAAAACGTATGATCAACCTCGGCCGCATCTGGCGCACGAAGGAGGTCCGCAACAGCCTGCTGTACGTCGCGGCGATGCTGCTCGCGTTCCGCGTGGCGGCGCACATTCCGGTGCCGGGCGTGAACGCGTCGGCGCTGGCCAATTTGTTCAACGGCAACCAGTTTCTCGGCCTGCTGAACGTCTTTTCCGGCGGGACGCTGGCGTCCTTTTCCATCGTGGCGCTCGGGGTCGGTCCCTTCATCACGGCGTCCATCGTGTTCCAGCTTCTGGGGATGATTTTCCCGAAGTTCGAGGAGATGCAGAAGGAGGAAGCCGGCCAGCGGAAGATCAACCAATGGTCGCGCCTGCTCACCGTCCCGCTCGCCGTCCTGCAGGCCTACGGCCTGCTCCTGCTGTTCAAGCAACAGACGGGCGGCGCGCTGTTTTCGGCTACGGACCTGTGGACGCAGGTCGTCGCCATCGGCAGCATGACGGCCGGCACGATTTTCCTCATGTGGGTCGGCGAGCTGATTTCGGAGAAGAACGTCGGCAACGGCACGTCCATCATCATCTTCTCCGGCATCATCGCCGGATTGCCGACCTTCCTGTCGCAGGCGGCGGCCGTGTACGATCCGAGCATGCTCGTGACGGCCATCCTGTTCATCGCCCTGGCGGTCGTCACGGTGGTCGCCATCGTGATCATCAACGAGGCGCAGCGTGACATCCCGGTGCAGTACGCGCGCCAGGTGCGCGGCTCGCGACTTTCGGGCGCCGTCACGTCGCACATCCCGCTCAAGCTCAACCTGGGCGGCGTGATCCCGATCATCTTCGCCGTGTCGGTCATTCTGTTCCCGAGCGTCATGGCGCAGTTCTTCGTGAACGCGCGTTCGGCATGGGTCCGCTCGGCGGCGACGTGGACGCTGCAGACGTTCCAGAACCAGCTCGTGTACGGCATCGTCTTCTTCCTGCTGGTGTTCGCCTTCACGTATTTCTACGCCGGCGTCATTTTCCATCCCGACACGGTGGCGGAGAACCTGCAGAAGCAGGGAAGTTTCATCCCGGGCATCCGGCCGGGCGCTCCGACGTCGCAGTATCTCGGTTGGGTGACCAACCGCCTGATGCTGACCGGAGGCCTGTTCCTCGCCCTGGTGGCGGTGCTGCCCGTGGCCGTCCGCCAGTGGACGGGCAACCAGAACATCGCGATCGGCGGCACGTCCATCCTGATCGTCGTCGCGGTCGTGATCGAATCGATCAAGGCCATCGAGGCGCAGATGTCGATGCACGAGTACGAAATGTAGCCGCGGGTCGCACCGGAGGCGGCTACATCCTGAGGCCAGCAGGCCGAAGGATCCCGTGCGGGTCGCACCGGATGAGGTGACACCGCTGGCCTCAACGGAGGCGGTGTCATCCCGAGCGCACCAGCGCGAGGGACCACGTCATCCTGAGCGCACCAGCGCGAAGGATCCCAGACGCATGAAAACCGCTCCGCACGGGAGCGGTTTTGAAATCGCGCGCGACCGTGCGAGAATAGGAGCCTATGCGACCCGACATCGTCGCCCAAGCTGATTTCCACAGCGCCGATTTGGCCGGGCGATCCTTTGAGGACGTCGTCTTTTGGAAGGGCAACTTCGCCTCGACGAAATGGCGCGGCGCCTCGTGCGTCAACGCCGTGTTCGATCATGGCGATTTCACGTTGGCGAATGTGGCGGACGGCGTCTTCCGCGACGTGCGGTTCAAAGGCTGCAAGCTCGTCGGCGTCGATTTCCGGAAATGCCGCACCGCTCTGCTGGTCATCGCGTTCGAAGATTGTTTGCTGGATATGTGCCTTTTCGATCGTTTGTCGTTGGCGGGAACGTGTTTCCGGTCATGCGTGGCGCGGGATTGCCATTTTGACGGCGCCGATCTGCAGCGGGCGGATTTCCACGGGACGGATCTTGAGCGGTCGTCCTTCGACGGGGCGGATCTGCGTCATGCGGATTTTACCGGCGCGAAGAACTACGCCATCGACCCTCGGCACACGAACGTGCAGGGCGCGGCGTTTTCGCTGCCGGAGGCCATCTCATTGCTGGCGGCATTCGACGTGAACCTGCGCGGGGAGTGACCGTGGACAATCCGCGACGGTCTGTTATCCTGCGCACGGGAAGCGTTTAGCCATTAGCCATTAGGCGTTAGGACCGACCTAATAGCTAACGGCTAAAAGCTAAAGGCTCGCGCAACTATGCCATACAAGATCCTCGTGGCCGGTCCCCAAGGCAGCGGCAAAGGCACCCAGTCCGAACGGTTGTCCGAAGCGCTCGGCGTTCCCGCGCTGTCCATGGGGCAGCTGCTGCGCGACGAGATCGCGGCGGGGACGGAACTGGGCAAGCAGATGAAGGAACTGGTGGACACGGGCCGCTTGGTGCCCGCCGCACTGTCGGTGGCCGTCCTGCAGGCGCGCCTGGCCAAGCCGGACGCGGAGAGAGGCTATGTCCTCGACGGCTTTCCGCGCAGTCTGGACCAGTACGACGTCTTCACGGACCAACCAACCCATCTCATCGTCCTGAACATTCCGCGCGAGGAGAGCCTGCGCCGTCTGACGCATCGTCTGACCTGCAGCGCCTGCGGCGCCGTGGCTTCCGAGCTCGACGGCAAGATGGAAGGCGACGCCTGCGCCTGCGGCGGCCGTTTCCAAAAGCGCAAGGACGACAACACCGAAGCGATTGACCGCCGGCTCGGCATCTACGAGGAAGAAACGCGCCCCGTGATCGACGCGTACCGCGCGCGCGGCATCGTGCGCGACGTCGACGGCGTGGGGAGCATCGTCGAGGTGGGCGGGCGCGTCATGGACGCTTTGAAATCCTAGGGCGACCTATGGCGCTCACCAAAACTCCGCAGGAAATCGAGATCATGCGCCGGGGAGGCGCGATCCTGTCGCGCGCGCTGGCCGCGGCGGCGGCTTTGGCAAGGCCGGGCGCCATCATCCGGGATCTGGATGCGGCCGCGGAAGCCTCCATGCGCGCGGAAGGCGCCGCGCCGGCGTTCAAGGGCTATCAAACGGCCCCGTCGGATCCGCCCTTCCCGTCCACGGTGTGCATTTCCGTCAATCAGGAAGTCGTCCACGGTTTGGGCAATCGCGGCCTCGCGCTCAGGGAAGGCGACATCGTCGGGCTGGACATCGGCTGTTGGTACCAGGGCCTGTGCACGGACATGGCCATCACCGTTCCGGTGGGGAAGGTGAGCGCGGAAGACCGCGCGCTCATGGACGCGACGCGCGCGGCGACGCTCGCGGGCGTGGCGGCGGCCAAAGTCGGCAATGCCATCCGCGACATCAGCGCGGCCGTGGAAGGCTCGATCTCCGCCGCAAGCGGATCCGCCTCTGGCGGAAAGCCGCACGGCTACGGCATCGTGCGCGCGCTGGTCGGCCACGGCGTAGGCCACAAGGTGCATGAGGCGCCGCAGGTACCCAATTACGTCTCCCCGCTTTACAGGAACGTGAAAATCACCGACGGCATGTGCCTCGCGATCGAGCCGATGGTCACGCGCGGCGGCTGGCAGGTGAAGACGGCGCCGGACGAATGGACCGTCGTCACCGTGGACGGCTCTCGCGCCGCGCATTTCGAGCTGACGGTGGCGTGCACGGAGCAGGGGACGGAGATTCTCACGCCGTGGCCGGTCGGCTATTAGCTTTTGGCCATTGGCTGTTGGCCGGAGTTGTCGTAAGAGCTAAAGGCTAACGGCTGCGATTTCTTATGCGCATATTCGGGATTGATTACGGCGACCGAAAGATCGGGCTGGCCTTCGGCGACGGAGACACGGGCGTGGCCGTGCCGCTGGACGTCGTGCCAAACGCGGGCGACGCGACCGTCCGCGCGCTCGCCGCGCAGGTGACGCGCGAGGATATCGATCTGATCGTGGTCGGCGCGCCGCTCTCGTCGATCTCCACGCAGCAGCTGGACAAGACGCGCGCGTTCATCGCCAAGCTCCGCGCCGCGGTGACGGTGCCGATCTTCGAAGAAGACGAATCGTTCACGTCGGTGGAGAGCCGGCGCCTGCAGCGCGAGGAAGACGCGAAGGCCGATGAGGACGCGCTGGCCGCGATGCTCATCGTGCAGCAGTATTTGAATGGATTTCACGGCCTTTAGCTTTTAGCCATTGGCCAGAAGGAAACCCGTTCGTTTTCTTCTCTGGCCAAAAGCCAAAGGCTAATAGCCAACAGCCTGTTCCACATGTCCGCCACGTACACCGCCACCGGCATCGTACTCGGCTGGAGCGACCGCCGCGAGGCGGACCGTTGGTATTCGGTGTTCACGCGCGAGCACGGCAAGCTGGAGCTCGTGGCGCGCGGGTCGCACAAGCCGCTCGCCAAGCTCGCGCCGCATTTGGAGATGCCGGCGGAAGCCGAGCTGCTCTTGGTTCGCGGCCGTCAATATGATCTCATCGCGGGGGTCGAGCGCCGCTCGGCCTTCCCCGGCCTGTACGGGAATTTGTCGCGGCTCGTCTTGGCACGCAATGCGCTGCACTTGATCGACATCGGGGTCCGGCCGATGGAAGCGGATCCGGCCCTGTACGACGTCGTCGCGGGCTGGCTTGGTTTTCTCAACGGCAGTCCGCCGCTCACTGGCGACCGTGCCGGTTTCCTGCTCGGCGCCTTCGCCTTGAAGCTGTTGGCGCTGATCGGCTATCGGCCGGAGCTGTCGCACTGCCTTTCGTGCAAGGCGCCGTTGGTGCCTGGCGCGTACCGTTGGCACGCGCTGAAGGGCGGGGTGGTGTGCGAGGCGTGCGCACAGCGCCAGCAGGAACAGTGGTTTGCCGCCCGCGCGATGACGGATGCGGCGCTGAAGCTTCTGCGGTTTGCCTTGGAACGCGGGTTCGACGAGCAGCTCCGTCCGCATTTGCCCGGCGCGGCGCTTGCCGAGTACCACGAGGCGGTCGAGTCCCTCATCGTCGCGCACTTCCCGACGATCCCGGCGAATTCGCTGCGCGCCGCCTGCGCGGTATGACGCTTGTATCCGCCTGCCGGACGCGGCGTTTTGTATTACCATGGTCGTCGTATGGCCTACGCATGGTTCGAATGGTCGCTGCTGTTCCTGGCCGTGTGGGTGTTGGTCTTCGCGACGCTTCGCCGCCGAGAGAGCCGGCGCGAGATGTGGCGAACCAGCCTTTGGACGTCGCTGTTCGGGCTCATGGAGCCGCTCTTCGTCCCGGCGTACTGGCGCCCGCCGTCGCTGTTTGACCTGGCCGCGCGCACGCGTTTCGACCTCGAGAGCTTCCTCTTCTGCTTCGCCGTGGGCGGGCTGGCCGTCGCGCTGTACGAGCGGATCGCGTCCGCAACTCATCGCACAATCGCCGAGCGCATCCGGCGGCACCCGCGGTTCCACCGCTGGTTTTTCGTCTCGGGCCCGCTGCTGTTCGCCGTCTGCTATCTTCTGACGCCGTTCAATCCGATCTACGACGTGCTGATCGGCCTTTACGGCGGGGGACTGGCCACACTGTATTGCCGGCCGGACCTCGCGCGCAAGATGCTGATCAGCGCCGCGGCCTTCGGCGCGCTGTATTTCGCCTGTTTCGTGACGCTGAACCTGGCGTACCCCGGCTACGTCGCGCGGACATGGAACCTGTCGGCGCTCTCCGGCGTCCTTGTGGCCGGCGTGCCGATTGAAGAGGTGCTCTTCGGCGTCGGCGTCGGCTTTTATTGGTCGAGCATTTACGATCATCTCGCGTGGCGAAGGGTGAAGCAGACGACGTGAATCTTCAAAACCAGCGGTGTTTGACAAAGAGCAAAAAACGTGATTCAATGTCGTCAACCTAGATGAGTCCTCCATGGACAATCCTGGTGGCGAAACAAAACCCCCGCTCAAGGCAGGGGTTTTGTTTTTTGCATCGACCCGGGCAGGACCTCGGGCCCGTGGAGGTAATAGGCAACCTCGTCTAGGTCGCCACCAGAAGTTACGGGTTCGACTCCCGTCGGGTCCACCACGCTTCGCGTGGAACATATTGTCCAGGACCACCACTGCCTCGACGCGGAAGTCGGGGTGGTTTGGTTTGCGCCTTTCTTGGCGTTTGCTACACTAAAACGGCTCTGATCGTGATGAACGGACGTTTAGAAATTAGACGATTAGACGGTTAGACAACCGTTATGCCCGCCCTTCGCATCGAAGAAATATCATCTCACGTTGGAGAAAAAATAGAGCTGCAGGGCTGGGCGTACAACTTTCGTTCCAGCGGCAAGATCTTCTTTCTCCAGCTGCGCGACGGTTCCGGCCGCGTGCAAATCGTCTACTCCGCCGCCAATCTTCCGGCGGAGCAGTGGGAGCTGCTAAACAAGCTGCGCATCGAATCGTCCGTGCGCGTTTCCGGCACGGTGAAGGAAGGCCGCCAGCCGGGGAGCTTCGAACTCGACGGCGCTTCGTTCGAGGTGGTGCAGATGGCGCCGGAGGATTATCCGATCGGCAAAAAGGAGCATGGCCCGGATTTCCTGCTGGACATGCGCCACCTGTGGCTGCGCAGCGAGCGCCAGTGGGCGATCCAGCGCGTGCGCAACACGATCATCAACGCCACGTTCGCCTATTTCAACGAGCGCGGCTTCATCAAGATCGACACGCCGATCCTGACGCCGACGGCCTGCGAGGGCACGACGGAGCTGTTCGAGATGGACTACTTCGACCTCGGCAAGGCGTATCTCGCGCAGTCGGGACAACTGTACCTCGAAGCGGCGGTGATGAGCGTCGGCCGCGCCTTTGACTTCGGGCCAGTGTTCCGCGCGGAAAAGAGCAAGACCCGCCGGCACCTCACGGAGTTCTGGATGATGGACGCGGAAGCCGCGTTCGCCGACCACGAGCAGAACCTCAAGACGCAGGAGGAACTCGTCTGCCGCATCGTCAAGGACGTGCTCGCGAAGAATCGGGCCGAGCTGGCCACGCTGGAACGCGACGTCGCGGCGCTGGAAAAGGTCCAGGCGCCGTTCGTGCGGCTCACGCACGCCGAGGCGGTCGGGAAGCTGCGCGCGCTCGGGAGCGACATCGGGCCGCTGGACGATCTGGGCGGCGACGATGAAACGATCCTCACCAAGCAGTACGACCGGCCCGTGTTCGTGGAGAAATATCCGGCGGCCGTGAAGGCGTTTTACATGAAGCGCGATCCCGCGGATCCGCTGCGCGTGTTGAACGACGATCTGCTCGCGCCGGAAGGCTACGGCGAAGTGATCGGCGGCAGCCAGCGCGAGGACGATTACGACGAGCTCCTCAAGCGCATCCGCGAGCACCAGCTGCCGGAGGAGGCGTTCCGGTGGTACCTCGATTTGCGGACGTACGGATCGGTGCCGCACAGCGGCTTCGGCTACGGCCTGGAGCGCCTCGTGACGTGGATCTGCGGCTTGCCGCACGTGCGCGAGTCGATTCCGTTCCCGCGCCTGATCAACCGTCTGACGCCGTAGTATGTCCTCATCCCTTTCGTCCACGGCCGCCGCGCGTCTGCCCGTCGCCGCCTTCGCCCACGTCGCGTACCGGCGCCAGACGCCGTCCCTGCCGCGGCGCGCTCCGTCGCCGCCCGGCGCCCCGTCATCTTCCGTATGAAAAACCGCCTTCTCATCGCCGACCTGCCGTCCAAGCTTGGTCAGCGCGTCCTCGTCGCCGGCTGGCTGCACCGCCTGCGCGACTTGAAGAACTTCGGCTTCGCCATCCTGCGCGACCGCACGGGCTTGGTTCAAGCCGTGCTGACGCCCGAGCAGCTCGAGCAGTTGCGCGGTCTGCAGGTCGAGACGGTCCTGTCCGTCGCCGGCACGGTCGTGGAAAAGAAATCCAAGGATCCGAATGCGCCGAAAGAGATCGAAGTGCAGGCTGAAACGCTGACGGTGCTGGCGCCCGTCACGGACGTGCCCCCCGTGGAGATCAATAACGCAGACCTGAACGTCAACCTCGACACACTGCTCGACAACCGCGTCGTGACGCTTCGGCATCCGAAGCAGCGCGCGATTTTCCGCGTGCAGGCGGCGCTCGTGCGCGGGTTTCGGGAGTACATGCACGGCCAGGGATTCACGGAGATCTTCTTCCCGGTGCTCTCGGGCGCCGCATCCGAGGGCGGCGCGGAGTTCTTCGACGTCAACTACTACGGCCGCCCGGCGACGCTCTCGCAGTCGGCGCAGCTTTACAAGCAGATCACCATGGGCGTGTACGAAGGCGTGTACGGGCTGTCGTATTCGTTCCGTGCGGAGAAGTTCGCCACGTCACGCCACATCACGGAGTTCAACCAGCTCGAGTTCGAGCTCGGCTTCGTCGACGACCTGGGCGAGCTGATGGACCACGAAGAGGCGGCGATCCGCTCCATGTACGCCGCCGTCCTGCGCGAGTGCGCGGACGATTTGAAGACGATGGGCGTCACCTTGCCACCGCTCGGCGAACGCTTCCCGCGCATCACCTTGAAGGAGGCGCTGCGCCTGTACCACGACGAGGGCGGCGTGGACGAGACCGATGAGCCGGACTTGTCGCCGGCGGCGGAGAAGTGGCTGTCGCTCGAGTGGGCGCCCAAGGCGCACGGCTCGAGCTTCGTGTTCGTGACGGATTGGTCCACGGCCAAGCGTCCGTTCTACGCGCTGCCAGACCCGAAGGATCCGAAGAACACGCTGACCTTCGACGTGATCGGCGCCGGCAGTGAAGTGACGTCCGGCGGCATGCGCATCAACCGCTACGACCAGCAGCGGCAGCGGCTCGTCGAGAAAGGCCTGGATCCGTCGGATTTCGCGGACTACTTGATGATGCACAAGTTCGGCATCCCGCCGGAGGGCGGCTGGGCCATCGGATTGCAACGCTTCACGCAGAACGTGCTTGGACTGCCCAACATCAAGGAAGCGACGATCTTCCCGCGCGACGTGCAGCGGCTGAGGCCGTAGCTTTGCTTTCGTCCGTCACCTGTGAGAAAGTCACGTCGCTGGCAACCGTGCCGGCCGTTCGCAAAGGAGTCCTTTGATGGGTTGGCCCGAGTTGATCGTGTTCGTCCGGCACGGCGAGTCCGCCGGCAATGTGCTGACGGTGGAGGAGCGCGCGGCGTTCGAGCAGCCGACGCACGCCTATCCGCTCACGGAGCGGGGACGGCGGCAGGCCGAAATCACGGGGGCATACGTGCGTGAACGCTTCCGTCCCTTCGACGTCTGTTGGTCTTCCTATTACCGTCGCGCCAAGGAGACGGCCGCGCTCGTGTTCCACGGGAAGGTGTACGAAGACGCGCGCCTGGCGGAAGGCCAGCGCGGCATCTATCACACGTACACGCGCGACGAATTGATGCGGTACTTTCCGAAGGAGATCGAACGCAAGAAGCGCGAAGGCCTCTACCATCACCGGCCGATCGGCGGGGAGAACTGGCCGGACATCGAGCTGCGCATCCACAGCTTCCTCGGGACGCTCGCCCGCGACGGCGATGGGAAGCGCGTGCTGATCGTGGGCCACGGGCATTGGCTCATCCTGTTTCAGAAGCTCCTGGAGCACTTCGGCATCGAAGAAGCCGAGCGGCGGTATCGCGAAGGCGCCGTGGCGAACGCATCCGTCACGATGTTCGAGGGTTTTCCGCGCAAGACGTCCGTCTTCACGCGGCTGGTGGAGAACAAGGGAATGTACGCGGTTCCCTGGAAGGGGATACTCGAGGAAAATCCCCTGACCGTCGCCCCGCCCGTCTGACGATCCTGCCCCGTCCCCGGGGCCTTTTCTTTCCATCACAACTTCACATCGTCTTGCTCTTGAGGAGGTCCGCCAGTCGGCCGACTTTGGCCGCGTCAGGTCCGATGACGCAGAAATAGTAGCCGGCCCTGGAGTTGCAGACGCTCGCACGGCCGGAAAAGTCATTCGTCTGGGCCGTGCCCCCCGTCACCGCATCGGGCGACCAGGGGGTGGGGAGGATGGAAACGGCGACCAAATTGGTCGTCCCCTGTTCCGCGCCGGCAACGGATTCGCCTACGCGGAAATAGCTGACGCCCTTCACTTGGAAACGCGAACCGGATGGGGCCTGCACGACGGGGCGCGTGAACCCCGCGGATTGCAAATCGCTTGTGGACACGGTCAGCGACGGCGGCGCCGCCGCGCGCGAAACGGGCGGCGTCAGGAGCGCCTTTCCCGCCGCGGCGACAAGGCACAGGCCGAGGAGCGAAGCCAGGACATTGAAGGATGTGCGCATAGACGATGATTGGTTGCCGCCAGTATAGCTCGAAATTCCCCTTTTGTATTTTCCATGCCGGAATCCTTTGGTTTTCCCCGGTTTGCGGTGTCGGGAACGGGCCGGTAGAATGGCCCTGCTATGGCGTTTGAAGTCGTGTTGGAGCCGTTTTCCGGACCGCTTCCCCTGCTTCTTGAACTGATCGAGGATGAGAAGCTGCCGATCACAGAGGTCGCGCTCGCCCAGGTGGCGGAGGCATACCTGCGGTATCTGGACGCGCGCGAGGTGCCGTCCTCGGATCTCGCCGACTTCCTCGTTGTGGCATCCAAGCTGCTGCTCATCAAGTCCCAGGCGATCTTGCCCGAGCCGGAACCGGAAACGGAGGACGCCTCCAGGCTGGCCGACCAGCTGCGTCTGTACAAGCTCTTCGCCGATGCCGCCGGGGAGATTGAGGCCCGCTTCGGCGCCGCACCGTCCTTTGCGCGCGAGCGGCCTGCCGTCGTGCGCGCGGAAGCGTTCGCGCCGCCGGAAGGCGTCGTCCCGGACGATCTGCGCGCGTATTTCGAGCAGCTGCTCAAGCGCCTGGAGCCGTTCTTCTCCCTGCGCCAGCAATCGCTCGAGCGCGCGGTGTCCGTGCAGCAGCGCATGGAGGACATCCGCCAGGCCGTCCTCGAGCGTTCGCGCCTGAGCTTCAAGGACGTGATGGCCGGCGCGAAATCGAAAATCGACGTCGTCGTGAGCTTTCTCGCCCTGCTGGAGCTCGTGAAGCAGCGCGTCGTCCGCGCCGCCCAGTCGGACGCGTATGGCGACATCGTCATCCGGCGTATAGAGTAAAGAGACGGGACCTCTGAAAAACTCAGTTCTCGTCGAGCAATCTCCCCCGTGTCATCCCTCGCTGCGCTCGGGATGACACAAGAAGAGTTTTGCAGAGGTCTCAGACCGCTATGAACCTGACTGCCACGATCGAATCCCTCCTGTTCGCCTCGGCCAAGCCGGTGTCCTTGGCGTCGCTCAAAAAGGCGCTGCAGGTCGAAGAGACGGCATTGCGCGAAGCCGTGGAGGACATCCGCCGCCGCTTCAACGTCGACAGCTCCGGCATCCATCTGCTGGCGCACGAGGGCCAGCTGCAGCTCATCACGAATCCGCTCGCCGCCGAGACCGTCCGCGCGTTCCTGAAGCAGGAGCAGACGGCCGAGCTGACGCGTCCGTCGCTGGAGACGCTCACGGTGATCGCGTACCGCGGGCCGATCACCAAGCCGGAGCTCGAGCAGATCCGCGGCGTCAACTGCTCGCTCATCCTGCGCAACCTCGCGGTGCGCGGGCTGGTCGAGGAGCGCGACGACGCCGCGCGCCTGCAAACGGTCTACGTCGTGTCGGTCGAGTTTCTCCGCCATCTTGGATTGCACGCCGTCGACGAGCTGCCGCGCTACGAGGAGTTCCACGCCAACGAGCACATCGACCAGATGCTGAAGGAATTGGCCGGACAGCTATGATATTCCAGCTCTTGCTCCAAACCATCGTGGCTATCGGGCTCCTGCAGATGTATCCGCATGATGCGGGGGCGGTGGAACGCCGCGCGACGCTGCCGCAGGCCGCGCCGCGCGCCGGCGTGTACGAGGCGCTGTCCCTGTTGAACCACGCGCTGCCGCAGGCCGCCGCGTCCGGCCGCGGTCCGACCAAAGTCGACAAGACGTCCATCGGCGTCGTGACGTCGGCCGTCAGCGCCATCGTCATGGACCGCCAAACCGGCGAGATCCTGTACGAAAAGAACGCGGACACGCCGCGTTCCATCGGAAGCATCAGCAAGCTGATGGCGGTTCTCGTCTTCTTGCAGGGAAAGCCGAATCTGGACGCGTCCGCCTCCATACAGCCGGAGGACGTCCGATTCGGCGGCGAGCAGCACGTGGCGGTCGGCGACCAGGTGACGGTGCGGGATCTGCTGAAAGCCGCCCTGATCGGTTCGGACAACACGTCCGTCTATGCGCTCATGCGCCTGTCGGGCATGTCCGAAGGCGATTTCGTTTCCCGCATGAATGAGACGGCGGCGGACATGGGGCTGGAAAACACGACCTTCGAGGACCCGTCGGGACTGTCCCCGGAGAACCGCTCCATCGCGCCCGATCTCGCCCGCCTCGTGGACGAAGCGGTGAAGAATCCCATCATCCGGTCCCTGACCGAAATGCCGTCGGCGGACATCGTCGGCACGTCGGGCCGCGTGTACAAGGTGGAAACGACCGACGACCTGCTCGGCAGTTTCCTGAACAAGCCGCCGTATCAGATCGTCGGCGGCAAGACGGGCTATCTTCCGGAAGCCGGATATTGTTTCGGGTCCGTGTTCTCCAAAAACGGCAAGGACGAGATCGTCGTGGTCGTGCTGGGCAGCCATTCCATGCAGGGCCGCTTCCAGGATGCCAAGGCGCTGGCGGCGTGGGCCTACAAGGCGTATGCCTGGCCGGGAGAAAACATCTGAGATATGCATCCGCTCGCTTCTTTTTTTCTCGGCTGGCCGCCGTGGCTCGCCACGGCGGCCCTCGCGGCCGTCCCGCTGACGGAGGTGCGCGCGGCCGTGCCTCTCGGGCTGGAAGTCTTCCGTCTTTCGCCGTGGGCCGCCGTCTGGTGGTCTTTCCTCGGGAGCCTCGTCCCCATGCCTTTCGTGTTTTGGCTGTTCCCGCCGTTTTTGCGCCTTGCGGAACGCCGCCTGCCGCCCCTGCACCGCTTTCTGGACAAGCACATCCGGGCCTTGGAGGCCAGGCATCGCTCCTCCTACGAGCGGTGGGGCACGTTCACACTTTTCCTTTTTATCGCCCTGCCGATCCCGGGCTCCGGCGTGTGGAGCGCCTCGCTCCTGGCCATTCTGTTCGACATCAAGCGGCCGTATGCCGCGGCCGCCATCGTCGCGGGAGTTTTCGCCGCCTGCTTGTTCGTCCTCGGCGTGACGCTTGGGGCCGTGAGGATTTTTTAGCGGGCATCGTGTATGCTCCCTCCAAAGGAGGTCTGACCACCGCACATGCGCATTGCCATTGACGCGCGGACGATTTGCGACGCCGGCGGCGGCCCCGGCGCCGGGATCGAACATTACACGCAGGCCGTGTTGACGCATCTTGTCCGGCGCCATCCGCGGGATGCGTTTTTGGTTTTCGTGCCGCCGTCCTTGACGATGGAAGGGCACCGCGCCCTGGCGGAGGGGCGCGCCAACGTGCGCGTGCTCACGCTGCCGGCACGGCCGCCCATCGTCGGCCGCCAGATCCTGATGCCGCTCATCGCCCTGGCATGGCGCGCCGACGTTCTCTTCTGTCCGACGCCGCATCTGCCGGCCTTGTGGCCGCGCCCGTCCGTCATTGCCGTGCACGATCTCTCCATTTTCCGGCACCCGGAATGGTTCCCGGCGCAGGATGCCGCAGGCCTTTCCACGCGCCGTCTGGTGCCGCGCGCGCTGCGACGGGCGACGCGCATCGTCGCCGTTTCGGATTTTGCCGCGCGCCAGGCCGGAGACATGGTTCCCGGCGCCTTCGCCAAAGTGGACGTCGTGCCGCCGGGCGTCCGTGTTCCCGCCGAGGTCTCTGGCACGGACCGCTTCGAGATTCCCGGGGAATTCGTCCTGTGCCTCGGCACCGTCGAGCCGCGCAAGAATGTCGAAGCCGCCATCGCGGCCTTCGGCCGGTTTCTCGCGGATCACCCGGAGCGCGCATACAAGCTGCGGCTCGTGCTGGCGGGGAAGTGGGGATGGAAAACGGAAGGCCCGGAGGCAGCCATGCGGGAGGCGAACAAGCGCTGGCGCATGGAAGCGCCGGACGGCGTCGTGCGGGCGACGGGGCCGGTGACGGAGGAGGAAAAATGGGAGCTGCTCTCGCGCGCCGCCGCGCTCATGATGTCGTCGTGGGAGGAAGGCTTCGGGCTTCCGGCCCTGGAAGCGATGGCGCTCGGCGTGCCCGTGATCGCCTCGGATCGCGGCGCCCTGCCGGACGTGGTCGGCGACGCCGGCTTTCTGTGTGCGCCGGAGGATGTCGAAGAGATGGCGCTGCTGCTGGCACAGGTTCTGCTCATGCCGGAAGCCGTCGTGTCGGTGGCCGAAGCGGGCGCTGCGCGTGCCGCGGCGTTCACCTGGGAAGCGACCGCTGACGGCGTGATGGAGGCGCTGCGCAAGGCGATACGGTAAGCCGGCCCGAATTTGTCATCCCGAGCGAAGCGAAGGATCTCGAGTATCATGCGCCGGAAGCCTCCGGCAAGCCCAACTTCATCTCGTCATTGGGTTGTAGAAGAATCCGCCGGCGTACCAAGACATACGAAAACGGAGAAACCGTCCGCAGACGACTCAAGAGATCCTTCGCCCCGCCTGCATGCAGGCGGGGCTCAGGATGTAGCCGCCTCCGATGCGACCCGCGGGATCCTTCGGCCTGCTGGCCTCAGGATGTAGCCGCCTCCGATGCGACCCGCGGGATCCTTCGGCC
>JAJYIV010000029.1 GCA_021789915.1 bacterium
CTGACTCCTGACTTTTCCCCCTGCGCATAAGCCTCCAGGCGGCGCGCAAGCTCGCGCGCCGCAGGCGCGGGCAGCGCGGGCAAAGGCGCGCGGCCCTCGGCGGCATCATACACGCGCGCAAGCAGACGGCCGAACGCAGGGCCTGGCTCCATCTTGAACAGGTCCAGAAGCGCGAGACCGTCCAACCCCGCCTGCCGATACAAGTTCTGCCTCTGCCGTTTGTGCTCCTGCGCGCGCTCGCGGTTCTTTTGCACGCGCTTCTCCGGCGCGTGCGCGTGCTCGGAAACCAGGAAGCGGACCAGGACGCCCGCGTCCTGCCAGGCGCGTCCACGCTCGCGCCGCCGCGCGCCGGCGACATAATCCAGGAAAACGCACGCCTGCAGAAGGTCCAGAAAATCGTCGGCGTCCCAGCCGCGGTCATGCGCGACCGCGACATAGCGCGCGATGCGCTCGGGGCGCGCTTCCCCGGCGCCGACGGACGGCCCTTCGTCCGAAAAATCGCGCAGGGGCTGGAGATGGTACGCGATGAGGTCTTCCAGAAGATCGATGTCCGTCTCCGGCAGGCGGCGGCGTCCGGCCACGCGTTCCAAAAGCGCGCGATACGCCGGCGCGTGCATCATGCGATCATGCCCCGCATAGTGCACGCGGATGCCGTAAGCGTCGAAGAACGCCGCCTCCAGGGCCTCGGGGGATTGCCCGCGCCTCTCCGAGGCGAACGCATGGAAAAGATCCGCGAAGCGGCGGCGCAACAGCGACCGTTCGGCGGCGCCGCGTTCATCCCAAGCGGCGGAAGGAGCCAGCGAAAACCCCAGCTCGGCGCCGCGCGTGCCCGGATCCGCCACGCAGGCGGCCGTGGAAAACTTGGCGGCGTCGTGGCACAGGATGAACGCTTCGAACAACGACTGGCGCTCGCGCATCGCCTGTTCGAGCTCGTCTATCTCGCCCTCAAAATGCCGCAGACGGCGGAATTCCTCGATATCCGCGAGACGCAGGGATCCATCGCCGACGGCCGCGAGCGTCGCGAGCATGCGGCGGAGATGAGCATCCATGAAGGGACCCTCCGCGTGGTGCGGCGGGGACTGGGGCGTGAGATATGCGTCGGCGATGATCGGCTCCTCCGCCGCGGCGGCTATCAGCTGGCGCTCCGCCGCCTCCATCCTGGCGGCATCCCGAAACACGCCGGCCAAGGCCTCTTCCAACGGCCGGCTTTCCGTCCCGCGCTCTTCGACCCGCGTCCGCCACATATGGCTGCAGTGTACAAGGAGAACAAAAACTCGTCATTGCGAGGGACGTAGTCCCGAAGCAATCTTGCCACCTGGAGGCAGGATTGCTTCGCTACGCTCGCAATGACGAGGTGATGCTTCTCACTCCGCGATCTTATACGTGAGCGTCACGTGCAAATCGACTTCTTCCGATCCCGTCTGCACTTGCGGGGCCGGCGCACCCCCTCCTACGCCCATGGCAAGCGACGCGTACGGAACGGGACCCGGGTTCTGCTCGGTCTCGCTGTAGCCGACGATCCGTTCGAAGCGCACGCCCAAAGACTGTTCTAGGCTCTTGGCCCGGGTCTCCGCATCCGCAATGGCCTTTTGCCGCGCGTCATCGAGAACGGCCGTCTTGTCCTCCAGGGCGAAGGCCGGCCCGGAGATATCCGTCGCGCCGTTCTGGCCGAGCGTCTGCAGCAGCGACGGAACCTTGGACGTGTCACGCACCTTCACCGCCACCTGCTGCGAGACGATCCAGCCGTCCGGAACGGATTTCTTTTGCGTCGGATCCCATGTCATGCTTTGGTACGAGGCGTAATTCGACGTCTGGATGTCCTTCGGATCGATGCCGAGCGCCTTCACTTTGTCGAGCAGGGCGTTGGCGACGGCCGTGTTCTGCGTTTGCGCGGCGGCCGCCGTATCCGCCTTGGTTTGCACGCCGAACATGACGGTCGCGATATTCGGGGCGGCGGATGCCTTGCCTTCACCCTCGACGGCGAGCGTGTGTTCCACGGGTGTCGGCTTGCCGATCTGCGCCGCCTGGCGGATAGCCTCATCCGTTTTGATCCAGACGAAAACCGTCAGGAAGACGAAAAAGACGAGCAGGACGAGGGAAAACGGCTTGTTTTCTTGCCACGTTGGAAAAAGGCTCATAAGGAAATGGAAGAAGTGTTTTCATCGTATCATTTTCCAGTCGACAAAGCGAAGACGGTCACGCCGCCAATCTGGCCCGAATCCTGCGCGTCGCGGTAGGCGGCGACGATGCCGTTCTTTTGGTAAGCCGCCAGGAGACGATGCGTCTCTTGCCGCAGGGCGCCGGCGCCGCGGCCGTGTACGATGCGCCCCGCCCGTTCGCCGGCGATGAAGGCCGCATGGATGAACCGCTCAATTTCCGCGCGCGCTTCGTCGAGGCGCAGGCCATGAAGATCCGTCTCCATCACGCCGCCGATTTCGGCGGCGAACAGATCGTCGGCAAACGGTTCCGGCGGGCGGGCGGGCGCGGACGCGGGCGGCTGGTCAGGCTTCCGTTTCTTTGCCATAACGTCGCCATCATATGTCGCCGACCGATCGGCAACAACGGCAGGGCGATGGCAGGAAGTAGGAAGTAGCTCGCGGCTCTCAACGCTTGATCGAACCCCTCCAGATTTCCCCTTGGCAGGGGAGGATACCGCGTCGCGTCCCTCGTCCTGACGGCTGATGGCTAAAGGCTGACGGCTGATGGCTGTCGGCTGCGCCCCCCAATGATTCGTACACAAAAAGAAAGCGGCCCGTGAAGCGGGGCCGTCAAAACGTTCGGGGAACCGGCCAAGACATCGACCGGTTCCCCACGTGCTTTTTGCTACCGTCGCTTCGCCGCGCCGCCGAAGAGCTTGCCCAGGTCGACCTTCGTCAGATCGACGGGAGCGCCCGGCGTGACAGGCGCGACGGGGGCGACGGGCGCGCTCTTGCTTTTGTGACTGGGCTTCGCGCACAAGCCCCAGCCGTCGCCGACCGACGGACTGGCCCGGCCGGACATGCCGGTCGCACCACGGAAGCACTTGTCGATCTCGCGCTCGAGGCGCTCGACCGTCGCGAGCTGCTCCGCCGTGCATCCGCCCTTCGGACGCTTGGCAATCGTGAACTTGTGATCCGCAGCGGTGAACGCCTTGGACCACACGATCGCCAGCTCCTCCGGACCGACCAGTCGCCACGTGTACGTTCCGTCGTGTTTGTGACGGGGAACATCCGACTGGTCGGGTTCGCGACACGTGCCGTCCGGCCGGATGACCCAGCCGTCGCCCACGTTCGTCGCGCCGCCGCGACGATGCCAGGCGGAAAAGTCCACCAGCATGTCGCCCGAGCTCTGGCGTGCTTCGAGTGCCTTGAGCTCGGCCTCGGCCGTCTGCCACTTTTCGATGACGGCCTTGGCCCTCTCGATCCACGAGGACAAGGCCTCGCCCCAGCCATCGACGGGCATGAGGTCGAACGTCTGCTGCGGCGCGGCGACCTCCTGCATCTTGCCGCGCAACCCGGCCTCGGCCAGCCGGAAGTGGCTCAGCGCCGCGATCGCGGCGGCCTTGTCGCGGAGCTCTTCAGCTTCAGCGCGGATCCGCTTGCGCTTCTCCGCCTCCTCGCCTTCGAGCCGTCGGACGCGCTTGTCATTCTCGATCTCGACCCACGCGCCGCTGACGGCGGCTTCGTGATAGTCCCGGCCGTCCCAGCCGAGGTTGAGGACGACCGAGCCCTTCTCGATGCGGATGAGCTCGCCCGTGGCGCGCTCGTCGAGCACCGTCTTCACCGGCCCGCAGCCGGACTGCTCCTGCGAAAGCGAGCAGACCTTCACAATCCGGCCGATCCACTCCGATGGAGCGTACCCCATCGGCGCTGTGCCCTTCGCGACGTAGAACGCGGGGTCGCTCTTGGCATCCTCGACCTTCCAGGAATGCCAGGCCTCCGTGCAGAGATCCCCGTCTTTCACGTACACCGCCCACGGGCCGGCGCTCTTGTAGCCGCCTTCCGCGCGGACGTAGAGCACGTCGCCCTCGCGCAGGACGAGCAGAGCGTCGCTCCACCCGCCGATGCGGCCGGCGTCGCCGTGCGCGCCGCTGCCCGACGTGATAAGCGCTGGGTTCCCCTTCCACGTCTTGACCTCGCCGGTGCTTCCCTTGGTGTAAGGGCCGGCGGTCGACACGCGGACGAGCAGAGCGTCCTCCAGCTTGGAGGATTGGGCCAGCCCGTAGATCGTCTTGACCGTGGGCTGCTCCCAGCTGAACCGCGGCGGCGTGACCTTCTCGTCGAGCTTGGCCACCGCGGCCTGCTCGACGACTTCCGTCGCCCGGCCATACCGATCGCTCTTCACGACCGGCTCGATCCCGACGAGCGGCACCTCGACGAGGTTCCGCCCGCGCCCGGCCTCGCCGAAGGCGATGACCTTGCCGGTCGCGCCCTCGGACACGCACAGTCCCGTCGTGATCTCGCCTTCCGCGAACGTGAACGTCCGCATCCGGCCGAACACGGTGGAGATGGCACCCGGGTTTTCCGCGGCATTGGCGACGAGCGCCTTGGCCTTTTCCACCGCCTGGATGTTTTCGTAGTCCTTCCAGGAAGTGGTCGTGGGCTTTCCGTCCTTGAGCCACAGCGCGTACTCGTTCCCCCGCGAGGGGAACACCTTGAGCACGTCACCGGGCCGCAGAACGACCAGCCCATCGTCCCAGTTGCCGATCCGGCCGGCGTCACCGAAGGCGCCGTAGCCGGAGATCAACGTTTGCGGCTCGCCGACGATCGTCCGCCAGCAGCCCTGTCCGTTGCGGATGTAGCTCGTGTGGGAATTGATCCTCACGAGCACCTCCGTCGTGCCACCCCGCGGCTTCTCGAGAACGTAGAAAACCTTTTCGGGTTTCCCGTCCCGCGCCGGCAGGGAGATCTTCGCCGGATGCGCGTCGTAGACGCATCCTTCGAACACGTCCGCGGGCCGATGGCGGCCCAGGGCCACCTTTTCGTACCGGCGGCCGCGGCCTTCCTCGCCCAGGAACACGACCAGGCCGAGGTGCGTGTCCGCGACGAGCCCGATGCCCTCGCGGACCTCTCCGCCTTGCCACGTGAATGCCTTCATCGTTTTCTCCCTCCGCGGGTTTCGACCCGCATGTGTTGACTTCTCGAAGCCGACGATCCCCATGATCGCCAGCTTGATTGAAGTCCAGAGCGATGCTCTGGAAGAGATTCGAGGAACCGGCCAAGACATCGGCCGGTCCCCCGCGTTGATGGATGAGTTCCTCTGCGCGTCCCATCACGCGCGCAGAGGTTGGCTGGCTAGGCCTCCACGGTGTAGAGGCCGAAGCGGAACTTCGCCCCCTCGATCTCCTCTGCCGTGTACTCGTGCCGCCCTTCGAGGCGCGGCAGGCCGCTGACGCCCATGACGAGCAGCCGGTCGCCGACCGCGAGCTTGGCGATCGGCGCCTTCTCGGGGATCCGGACGTCGATGTCGAACCTCGTCCGCATCGCGCCGATCGTCAGCGCGTGCGACGGGTTCAGACACGGCTCGACGCCGGCCCGGACCACCGCTTTAGCCTCCTCCGGCGTGAGATCCCGCCGCCGGATCGTGCTCTGCCCCGCAGGAAACATGTTGTCCGCGAGGCCGAACCCGAAGTACGTCGTCATCTTTTCCACCTTTTTCGCCTGCCAAGGCGAGCTCGGTGAAAGATCGACAGCGCCGTGGCGGGACGCCGGTCCTTGGACATCCATGCGTCTTCCTCCTTCAAACCGCCGTAGCGGGACGAAGGGACGGATTCGGGGAGGGGATCCGCAACGCGTGCTCCCATCTCCCACCTGCCGGCGTGGCGGCGTTTTTGTTCCCGTATCCGGCCCCGTGCCGGCGTGCGGGAGTGGGTTTTCAGCGGCTGCGCCGCCTGCCCCACCGATGTCTTCGGACGAACCGTGCCTTTCTCAGAACGCCCGACGTCTCCGTCGGCCATTCAGTCGAAAGCCCCAGCAAGTTCGCTGAGGCCAGTTGGGGTCGGTCCAGAGTACGGACCGATGCCCCACGCCCGAGGATTCATGCCTTGCCTCGGATGGCGAGCCAGTTTTACGCGTTTTGGTCACCGCGTCAGATTGTGTTTCCGCGCCGACTAGGCCGCGACCGCGCACGCCGCCTGGCTGGCCGGATAGCGGGGGTAGAGCATGCTCCCGGCCATCTCGCCGGTGACCGTGAAGCTCCTCCGCATCGGAGGGATCACGATCCTGCGGCCGGGGAGCAGGACCCCCGCGGGCTCGGCGACGACCAGCTTGGCCGCCGGACGAACCGTCGCCGGCTTCGAGCTCCGGTCGGCGGACCGCTTCGGGGCGGGCCGCGGCGTCGGGCGCTGCGCGACGGTCGGGCGGGAGATCAAGACGCACTGGGAATGCGTCGGCTTGCCCGCGCTCTGGCGCGCGGCAGCGAGCCGGGCCGCCTCCTCGGCCTTGGCCTTCTCGGCCTCGGCGCGATTGGCCGCCTCCTCCGCCTTCTTCGCCGCCAGCTCCTCACGGAACTGCGCGCGGGCCTTGGTCTCGGCCACCGCACGCAGCTGGCTGTTGATATCCTTGAACCGGCGCAAGAACGCCGGTCCCACGGCCTCGCGCGCCGCCTTGCCCGCGGCGATCTCGGCCGCGAACTCGGCCTGGGCCGCCGCGCTGGCGGTCTTCTGCAGCCGGGCCTGTGCCACGGCCGCTTTGGCCTGCGCCTCCACCATCGCGCTGCGCATCGGGTGGAAGCGGTACTTGCGCTCCGCCGCGCGGCGGGCCTCCATCTCGACGCGGCGGAGGTGGTTGCTGCTGTTCTGGGACATGATTGCTCCTTCCCCCGCCTGCATGCAGGCTGGGTTGGGAGGGAGCGGTGTGCCCCCATCCCGGCGAGAGTTGGCTCTCGGAACCTTCGGCCCACGACAAGTGAGGTCGGAAATTCGGTCGAGCTCCCGATGCGGCGCCGCATCGGGCAAGTGGAAGTGATGGAGCAGCGGGTTTCGATGGGCGCCCTACCCTGTCTACTCCATCCGGCGTTTCGTGCCGGCGACGGCTAGCCGTTTCTGGCTAGCGCTGGCAGAACTCCGCAATCTTTCGCAAGAGCTCCGCCCGCGTGCTCGCGGTGATGAGCACGCCGTTCACGGTCGCGCTGTAGCGCTGCATGGGACCTCCTTTTTATGGAGCGGAAGTGCTCCTGATCCCAGATGGAAGGCTGTTCTCCAGCCTGCCGTCTGGAAGCGGGAATCACTCAAAAGTGAAGATGACAGGATACCTCAAAAACCGATTCGTGTCAATAGTCTAAGGTTGACAAAACAAAATAATGGCTTAAATAAGCCATTATTGATGTACGGATGAAATAGACAGTTTTAGACGGACGCCCAATCTTCGATGGCGGATTGGACTTTCTTCAGACCGACCGCTTTTTTGCCGCGGACATTCCGATGACCCCAATTCCGGTCTCCGCCGAAGGTAAAACCGCCGAATTTCTTAAACAGCCGCAGTGCGTAATCCGACTCCTGCACGTAAATGAACCCGCGTTTTTTCTCAAGCAGGATGAGCGGCGTCGGGCGGCCGAGCTCCAAGGCGATGAGCAGCGAGACGCGCCCGCGCATGCCGATGTCGGATCCGCTTTCGATCACGAGAAAACCCCTCCAGCTTTTGCGTTTTTCCCAAACCTTTCGAGCCGCCGCATCCTTTCGCTCCTCTCCGCTTTGATCGCGCACCGTCGACATGAGCTCGCGCTGATAGGCCAGCACGCGCTCGATTTCGTGCGCGTCGTAGCCGGCCTTCATGAGCTCCCAGACGAAGCCGCGGTCCATCAGCGCCACGCCGCGCACCAAGCGCGGATCAAAGCCGAGCTTTTTCAACCGCACGGGCGTCAATTTCATCAGGCGCAAAAATTGCTCAAGCGAGGAAGGCAGAAGTTTGGCCGTTTTGGCATCGCGCGCGCGGTCAAGATTCGGATAACGGTGATGGTCGATGATCGTCACGTCCACGCCGAGCGCGCGCAGCCGCTCTTCCGTTTTCGGTCCCGGCATTTCGACGATGACGGCGCGTTTCCATCCGCCGTCTCTCACCAGAGGAACAATGTCCGGCTCCGCGTCCAGCGTGGCGCCATGCGGCTGGGCGGAACGGATCACCTGCAGCCCGACCGCCCGGGCCAGCTCCAAAATCATCACGGCTTCCGGATCGTTCGGCGGGACGATGAGGACGGTGCGCACGGCGGCCATACGCGGAGAGTATAGCAAAAGAAAATGGAGCCCGCGCGGAACGGGCTCCGAGTCGAATGCCGATCCGTGGTCGTCACTGGATCGGACGTTTCTTCAGCGATGCCGGCAGTCCGGGCAGAACCGGACGAACCCGCCGTCACGTGCGAAGGCCTTTCTGCAACGGCGGCAGTGCCACTGCCCAGGGGACGGCTCGGTCTTCCCGAAGGCAATGCAGGCATCGCACCGACGCTTCTGCTCCCACTCGGCCGGCGACATCTCCGGCGGCCGCACCACTTCGGCACCGCACGCGCTGCAGTGGAAGTGGTCCAGCGCCGGATCGCGCTTCGCGAGCCGTCTCGCGGCGGCGCGCCGCTTCCTCTCCGCGGGCGAAAGCCGCTCCGCATCGCGCTGCAGTTCGCGGACCAGCGCCGCACTGCTGCGCGCACGCGTCGGAACGCCCTCTACCGCGATTTCCTCGGGCGGCAGCCCGTCGTCGCTGGGCCACGTGCCATCCCGGTTTTGGACGAAGAACTCGTCCACCGCCGGCGTCGTGCTCCTTTGTTTCGGCTGTCTCAACATCTCCATCTCCTCGGCCCGCAGGCCCTCTCAAAAAGGTTCTCAGAACCTTCGACCGGCGGATCCTTCGCGTGCGCTCAGGATGACAATGGTCGGTCGTCGGCTCAGTCGAACCCCGGTCCGGAAGAAGTCACGGATCGGGTAGAAAGAAGCGCTTTTGAAGCTTCACACGGCGGCTGCTCCAGCCAGCTTCTTGGCGTCCGACGAATCGGACGGCGCCCACCTCCATGAAGGAACCGGGAGACATTCACGCCGCGCCTCACAGCAACGGCACGGCGTGTTTTGGGATTTTTCCCCGCCGACTTTTGTCGGCGTGTCCCGGTGCGTCATCACCCTTTTCGGCCCGCTTGTCGCTTGGCCGCCGGCGATCTCTCCGGTTGACAGTGCTCCTCTCCCTGGAGAGGAGGCCGAATCGATGCGAACCGTTACCGCGATCCGCCGATCCTGCGTGCGAAGTACCCGCACGCTTGCCGCGCCCGTGTCTTTCGGACATGCAGGCAACGACTGCCTTCGTGCTGTCACCCACGAGGCAAGATTCTCAGAACCTTCGACCGACGGATCCTTCGCGTGCGCTCAGGATGACAATGGTCGGTCGTCGGCTCAATCGAACCCCGATCCGGAAGAAGTCACGGATCGGGTCGTTCCTGCCCGTCTTAAAAAGGTTGAGGATTCCGTCGATCTCCGATTCACGCGTGCGGATCGGGAAAGTGGCATGTGTGCGAAGGCAGGTGGAGTTCCCTGCCCGCGCACGTGTGCGGGACGATCGTCACGGATGGAGTACCTCCTCACCATCCGCGACTGGCCATTTGCCATCCCATGCCGGATGACAAATGGATGCATGACGGGCTTGTTCCTTTCCTCACAGACACCGCCGGCCCGAGTTTGCACTCGGTCGGACTTGGTGCCGTTACGGAAGGTCTTGGAGCCCAACCCGCAGACAAGCAATTGACGGTACTTACTCTCCCGTGTGGAGGAGCGCGTCGTCCAATTCTCAGAACCTTCGACCGGCGGATCCTTCGCGTGCGCTCAGGATGACAATGGTCGGTCGTCGGCTCAGTCGAACCCCGATCCGCGAGTGCGTGCGGATCGGGACGTGCAATGGAAACTGCCAGACGTTGAGCGCCGAGCTGTGGCGCCTGGCTTCAGCGATGGAGGAACACGGCCTTGCCCGACAGTCCCGTTCGGCGTTCGGACTGCGGTGCCAAGCAAGAAGCGCGTTCCTCGCTCCTCGCAAGGCTAGGGATTCTCCGCCACTCCGTGGCGGCCCTTCCTCCATCGCCTTGAGTTTGAAAGCGTGCCATGGCTCGCGTTCCAGGCCGCGAGCCTCCCGCCTTCGCCGCAGTGGACGAAGACGGGTCCCCCCAGCCGAATGGGCCAGTGGGTTCGCGGGTCCGGAGCCCGCGGCGAAGAGCCATTTATGAGACTCTTCATGACGCGTGGGCGAACGAACGCGGCGGCCGCCACATTCGCTGGCACCACCCTCACGCCACCTTGCAAAACCGCTGTTCCCCTGGAGGATGTGCGGTGCCGTCCGCAGAGCGGGCGGCGAAGCCAAGGGCCTTCGCGACCCTCGGCGATCTCCGGAGAACTTTGGCCGAATGGGCCAATGTCCGATGCGGAGATTGGCAACCTAGCATAGTGGTAAAATCCTGTCAAGTGTTGAAAAACATTATCCTGAAATACAGCTTGGTTGAGAACATTTATTTGGAAGTAAAAGAAAACTCCCAATCCTATATCTTTCAGGATAAAGGGACGCCTTGCGGTTTTGAGACTGGCGAAAAGCCGAATTTTGTCCGCCGCAGGTTGACAAACGAAGACATTCGTGATAGAACGCCCGCAGTTCCCGCGGCCGAAAATGAAACGGCCGGCGCGAACGCCGCCGCCCATCCTAAGGATGGACGAGAAAGGAGGCAGCCCCATGGGCGCCGGAGGCGACTAGCCGTCCGAAGAGACGGCCTGCGGGGATGATGACCCCCGAAAAGCGCCTGCCGCACGGCAACAGGCAGGTGCAACGTTTTCCTCTCAGGTTCGACCGAGCCCTTGTAGGCGGTGAGGTGGTTTCAAAAAAATGCGCGTCCCGAATGAGGACGCGGATCACGGCGCTATCCGACGAACACGCGAAGAGGCGCCGCGCGCGTTTTTACACCTCAGCCACAAAGGAGGCGCGATGAACGGCTGAGCCGGAGAGCTCCCGCCCGCGACACGATGTCGCGCGGCGGGCTTTTCATTAGACCAGTTGCCAAATAATCTTCCGGCCATTTCGGCGCCGATTTGGCCTGCGGCGGCTTCAGGACTCGTCGAAATATCACGGATATTCCCCCTCATCCTTCTGCCGTCTCGGCTCAAACGGCATCCGAAATGCCAAGGAAGCTATTTGGCAACTGGTCTATTTTCAGATGCATGCACGGCCTGCCATGCCGTTTCGTACAGCGCGCGCGCCGTGTCCGACAGCGCCTTGTTCTCGACGATGACGACGACGATGCGTCCGACGAAGGTCACGAGCGCCACGCGGTTGCCGTAGATCCAGATGTCGCCGTGGAATTCGCCCGCGTCATCCGGCAGGCGTCCGTACGCCACCTCCGGGCGCGGCGAGCGCGGCTCCCCCGCGTAGAGGATGCGCATCTGCGTCTTGCGCGGATCGAGCAGCTGCCGCGCTTCCTTCAGCGCCGCCGGATCAAGCGATTCGTAAATGTCGTCGTAGTTGCTCACCTCGTACATGAACTTCGATCCGCTGCGCGAGACGTCCGAAAACAGCGCCTGCAGCGCTTCGGCGCCCTCGTAGAACCGCACGCTCGGCCGCTCGCCGCCCGCCATCATCTTCACTTCCGGCAAGGCGCGCTGCAGCACGTCGATCTGCTGCTCCATCTGCTTCACGTAGCCACGGAATTGCGCCAGCGCGTTCTCTGGCTCCTCGGCGGCGAAGAATTTTTTTTTGCCGCGCTCGAAGGCGGACATCAGCCCGCGTCTTTGCAGCGCCTCGACGGCGGCGTAGCAGGCGGTGCGCGAGAGCTTCGCCCGCTTGGCGATCTCCTGGACGCTGTCCGGGCCGAGCGAAAGACTGGCGAGATAGATTTTCGACTCCGTCGGCGTGAGACCAAGCGAAGTGAAAAGCTTGAGGATGTCGGTGGCCATAGGGAAGCCGTTAGCTTTTAGCCATTAGCCTTTAGCGGGAACGGAGCAATTGTAGCAGGCCGGCGGACAACAAAACAGCCCCGCTCACGAGAGCCGAGGCTGTTTTTCCTAAACCTTGATGAACCCGACGACGAAGTCGATTTCATTGGCGCGGAACGGATACGTCACGTCCGGCGCGGGGCCGAACGTGCGCACGCCGGCGGCAAGCGTGTCCGCGGCGATCGCGGCGGCGTGCTCGGCAAGCGTCTGCCGCCCTTGCTCGTCGGCGGAGGAGACGAACAGATCGATGCGGTCGTCGATCGTGAGCCCGGTTTCCTTGCGCAGCGCGTTCACCTTGCGGACGAGCTCGCGCGCCGTGCCTTCGCGCACGAGCGCCGGCGTGAGCGCGAGGTCCAGCTCGACGGCCATTGGGCCCGCCGCGACGCGGATCTCCTTCACGTTCACCTCGTCCTTCACGATCTCGACGAGTTCCGGCGCGAGCGCCTCGCCTTCCGGCAGCGTCACCGTCATCGCGGCGAGCACCTGGCGCACGTTCTTGCCTGCCTCCGCGCGGCGCTCCAGCGCGCGCGAAACGACGCCGCGCGCGCGTCCCATCGCTTCCAGGCCGCCCGCGGCGATGCTTTCTTCGTCGACGACGGGCCAGTCCTCAAGATGGACGGATGGTCGCGCGGGCGTTCCCTGCCAGCTGCCGTCGAGCTCCTGGTAGACGATCTCCGCGAGGAACGGCATGAAGGGCGCGAGCATCTTCGCGAAGGTTTCAAGCGCGGCGCGCAGCGTGGCGATCGCTTCCTTCGCCTCCTCGCCCGCGCCTTTGATGCGCTCGCGG
>JAJYIV010000030.1 GCA_021789915.1 bacterium
AATTGGTGACGTGGTACGCGGCCTTTGTTTTCTTCTTCGGTTGAGCGACCTCCCTTCCTCCTTGTTTCTTCATAGGACACCATTCTACCGTCGCATGGGTTCTGCAACAAAGCCTCTGAAATGCGGAAAATCCTTCGGGATTTTTTCGTTTGCCCCGCTTTTCGTCCGCCCGTATACTAGGAGCAAGAGATCGCCGATGGAACACGAGAGGGCTGTTTTTTGTCTCTATGCCTCTTTCATCCGCCTGCCCGATGCTCACGCCGCGCCAGGTGTACAAGCCGTTCGAGTACCCGGCGTATTTCGCGTACTTCCAAAAGCAGAACCAGGCGCACTGGCTTCCGCTGGAAGTGAACATGGAAAGCGACATAACCGATTACAAGCACAAACTGTCGCCCGCGGAGGCCGCCCTGATCACGAACGTGCTCCGCTTCTTCACCCAGGGCGACATCGAGGTCAACAACAACTACAACACGCGCCTCATCCCGCATTTCCCGAAGCCGGAAATCAAGATGATGCTTTCGGCGTTCGCCGCGATGGAGGGCATCCACATTTGGGCCTACTCGTACCTCAACGATTCTCTCGGATTGCCAGACGCCGAGTACGCCGCATTCCTCGACATCCGGGCGATGCGGGCGAAGTACGATTACGTGCAGTCGTTCGACGTGCGCAGCGTCGAGGAACTCGCGCGGAACCTGGCCGTGTTCGGCGGCTTCATGGAAGGCGTCTCGCTATTCTCGTCGTTTGCCATCCTCATGCATTTCCCGCGCATGGGGAAGCTCAAGGGCGTCGGGCAGATCGTCACGTGGAGCATCCGCGACGAGACGCTGCACTCGGACGGCGTGTGCGCGCTCTTCCGCGATCTGGTCGCCGAGAACCGCCGCCTCTGGACGCCGGAACTGCGCGCGACGCTGCTGCAAGCGTGCCGGGACATGGTCGGCCTGGAGGATGCGTTCATCGATGCGTGCTTCGCCCTCGGCGACATCCCGGGATTGAGGGCCGAGGACGTGAAGCGCTACATCCGCTACATCGCCGACCGGCGGCTGAACAGTCTCGGCCTCGACGCGTTCTACCGCGTGCAGGCGAATCCGCTGCCGTGGCTGGACGCGATGATCAATGCCAAGGAGCACGCGAACTTTTTTGAAAACCGCGCCACCGAGTACGCCAAGGGCGGCGTGATTAACGATTGGACCTAGGTTGTAAAAACCTACCACCTATGCCCCAATACAAAACCGCCATCGACGCCCTCTCCGCCGGCGATCTCGACGCCGCGCGCGACATCCTGCTGGCCGATCTTCTGCGCGAGACGGAAGGCCGGCGCAGCTGGGACGCGCCGTGGTACGCTGCGGACAAGCATATCCAGCAGGGAATCAAGATCGATCCGTCGCGCAACGAGCTGTTCTCGTACTTCGGGCTGGAAAATCTGCGCGACCGGTACCTGCTGCGCGACGCGGACGGGAAGATCCTGGAGAATCCGCAGACGTTCTACGCGCGCGTCGCCGCCGGCATTTCGCGCGGGGATGCGGCGCTCGCGCAGCGGCTCTACGACGCGATGAGCCGGCACTGGTTCCTGCCGGCGACGCCGGTCTTGATGAACATCGGCACCCGCAAAGGCCTGCCGATCTCGTGCTTCCTGAACACCGTGCCGGATACGCTGGGCGGCATCTTCGACCTGTACCGCGAGAATGCCTTCCTGTCGAAGTACGGCGGCGGCATCGGCACCAACTGGTCGGAGCTGCGCGGCGCCGGCGCGCCGCTGCGGTCGTCGGGCCTTGTGTCGTCGGGCGTGATTCCGTTTCTGAAGATCATGGATGCGGAGACGCTCGCCGTCTCGCGCAACAGCATTCGCCGCGGGGCCGCCGCGGCGTACCTGCGCATCGACCATCCCGACATCGAGGAATTCCTGGAGATCCGCAAACCGACCGGCGGGGACGTCGACCGCAAGTGCCTCAACATCCACCAGGCCGCCGTACTGACGGACGATTTCATGCGCGCCGTGGAAGCCGGCACGACGTACCAGCTCATCGACCCGCACGATCACACCGTCGCCAAGGAGCTGGACGCCGTCACGATGTGGCGCAAGATCCTCACGATGCGCGCGGAGACGGGCGAGCCGTACGTGCTGTTTTTGGACAACGTGAACCGCGCCGTCCCGCCGCATCATCGCGCGAAAGGCCTCTTCGTCAACCAGAGCAATCTGTGCGCCGAAATCGTGCTGCCGACGAACGCGGAGCGCACCGCCGTGTGCTGCCTCTCGTCGCTGAACCTCGAGCGCTACGACGAGTGGAAGGATCGGATGGAAGAGCTGGTCGCGATGGCCATGCGGGCGCTGGACAACAATCTTGAGACGTTCGTCGAGATGGCCGATCCGGTCGAGTTCAAGAAGGCCGTCTTCTCGGCCAGGAGCGAGCGCTCCGTGGGCCTCGGCGTGATGGGGTATCACGGCTATCTGATGGGCAAGAACATCCCGTTCGAATCCGTCGCCGCGCGCGCCTTCAACAAGGAGTTCTTCGCGAAACTGCACGCCTGCGCCAACCGCGCGTCCGAGGAGCTGGCCAGGGAGCGCGGCTTGCCGCTGGACGGCGGGACGCGGCGCAACGCGTACATGCTTTCGTTGCAGCCGACGGCTTCCACGGCGTTCCTGTGCGGCGGCGCCACGCCGTCCGTCGAGACGATGACCGCGAACGCGTATCTGCAGAAGACGCTCTCGGGCAGCTTCCTCGTGAAGAACAAATATCTGGACGCGCTGCTCAAGGCGAAGGGCGTCGACGTGGAGGAAACGTGGCGTTCCGTGATCGCCGCGCGCGGCAGCGTGCAGCATTTGGGTTGTCTGACCGACGAGGAGAAAGCCGTGTTCCGCACGGCGACGGAGATCAACATGCGCGAAGTGATCCAGCAGGCGGCCGACCGCCAGCCGTTCATCTGCCAGTCGCAGTCGCTCAACCTGTACTTCTCGACGCCGATTTCCGGCCGCTATCTGCACGACGTGCATTTCATGGCCTGGAAGCTCGGCGTGAAGACGCTGTACTACCTGCGCTCGTCCTCGCCGATCGAGGCGGACAAGGTGAACATGAGCGTGGCCAAGCGCGACCTCTCGGCCGAGGAATGCGCCGTGTGCCAGTAGCCTCACGCCAGCTTGAAAGGCCGGCATTCAGGGCAGCACTCCGCGTGGCAGTCCTCGTGGTTCTCGCACGGACCGAGCGGATGGCCGGCGGGGAAAAGACGGCTGATCAATTCGCCGCACTCCTTGCAGACGTCGGGAGATGGCATATGAGAGCATTGATCCAAATCCATTCATCCCTGTCAAACGAAAACAGATCGCGCAGGCGATCTGTTTTCGTGGTCGGGCTGGCGGGACTTGAACCCGCGGCCTCTACGTCCCGAACGTAGCGCTCTAGCCATCTGAGCTACAGCCCGATACGAGGATGACCCGCGCTGACGAAGTCAGCGCGCGGACTGGACGACGAACCGACAGACGAACGAAGTTCGGATGGCGGGACGCCGGACAGGACGCTGCCGACGAAGTCGGCATGGGGTCCGAGCGAGGAGCTGTATCGAAGATACAGCCCGTTGCGTGTCGGCAGTGTAAGTCGAAGTGGGGAAAAAGGCAAGGGTCCGTGCTACAATTCCGGCCGTATGCTTTGGCTCTACGCCGTCGTTTTTATCCTGCTGGCCTCCGCTGCCTATGCCGCGGTGCACGGCGCGCCCTGGGTGCCGACGCGGCGGCGCGACGTCGCGCGCGTTCTGCGCCTGCTGGACGCCAAGCCCGGGCAAACGGTCTACGAGCTCGGCTGCGGCGACGGGCGCGTGTCCGTCGCGATCGCACGCCAGACGTGCGCCAAGGTCGTGGGCGTGGAATTGTCGCTGGCACAGTGGCTGGCTGCTTCGATTCGCGGCGTGGTGTACCGAGCCACCCCCTCTTACAAAGAGGGGGACTCGGCAGCCAGGGGGAGTTTGCGCTTCTGCCTGGCCGACGCGTTCTCCGTCGACCTGTCCGGTGCGGATGCCGTCTATCTTTTTCTCATGCCGGAGACGTATGCCAAGCTGCGTCCGAAATTCGAACGCGAGCTGAAGCCGGGCGCGGTCGTCGTGAGCTACGTGTGGCCGATCCCCGGTTGGACGCCGGCGGAAAGAGATCATCGGGAAGGAACGGAGGATTTGTACCGGTATGTGCGGTAATGGTTTTGTCCATCGGCCCTGTCCATCGGCCCTTGACAAAAGGGTGTTTTTGGTATATGCTTTCTTCTTAGGTTTTTTGATCTTTGAAAGAAATCGATATTCGTCTGTTTTTTCCTGCTTTTTAAAAAACATGAGAAAACAGCCGAAACATCGGTTGTACCGTGATTCACGGGCCATCGGCCCATTTCCCAGGCTTCCTTCCAAGGGAGCTGAATGAGGTAGAAATGGAAGACCAGAAGAGCGTCCGTCCCGGCTTCGGTCGGAACGGGAAATACTCCCGCACCGTTACGACGGTGTTCGGGGGAGAGGACAACCCCGTGGTCGTCCTCCTGAAGAACGTCCGCAGGGAAAAGCCGAAGTCCGACAGGGGGCCGCGCGTCCCCGGCTTCGTCTTCAAGCCGGCGCGCGGGGATGTCCCCGCGCATTGGTACGGCCAGCTCCATCCGCAAGGTCCCGATCGGGACAACTACGTGAACGTCCACCTCCGCGACGGGCTCGAGCCGCCGCAGGGGATGGAGACGAATCTCCACGCTCTCGTGGAGATTCGGAAGCGGACGACGGAGGTCGAGGGAGTGTACTACTACTCCGTCAACCTCTACCCGGCGCCCAAGGGCGCCACGCCCGCGTTCGCCCTGTCGGTCGTCGGTCGCGTCGGCAGCCCCCCGCAAGGTCTCGCGTTCGAGGCCGTGGAGGGCGTCTGGATCCACCTCACGCCGGTGGAGTAGGCGCGCGGCCACGCACGTGAGGGCCCCGGTGCAACGCATGCACCAGGGCCCTCTTCTCATTTTGGGGAGAACGCGGCGGATGCTATAATTGACGGTGATTATGCGTTTCAACAATAGCTGGCTCGGCTACGATGTGGCGTTCGATGCAGTCGAGTCCCAACCCGACGTGTTGGTCGCGCGTGCCGAGGGTTTCGAAAAACGAATCAAGACCAAAGAGTATCACGTGACGGCTGCGTATTTTCCCGATGTGGATTTGCGCGATCTCGTCTTGATGCTTACAGCGGCCGAAAGAAATTTCGGCCGTCCGCTTGATCGCACCTCATTTTTGTTTGATGGACAGGGGCGGTTACACGGAGACGGGGGTGCATATTTGTATTTTTCTCCGAACGCTTCTTCTGCGGAAGAAGCGCGGTTTCTGAAGACGGCGCTGGCGAAGACGCCGCTGTACATCGCCGAGCAAAATTGCGATGATCTGCATCTTTCCATTGGCGGGCCCGATCCGTTCGGACGTTCCAAACCAAGGCAATCGAATTTGCCGCACCCGTTCACCCTTGACGGCCGTTTGATTTTTGTCGGGCATGATGGAAAGAAATTCCATAAATTCGCGTGGCGCTCCGCCGAGCAGGTGTTTGAGGAAATGAACGGATCTCAAAAGAAGATGCCGCTGCGTCCCGTTCCCGTTCACACCATCGCGTTGCTGCCGCGCATCCAGGCGGACACGGCGTCCGCCGCATTTTTGCTCAAGACCTTCGGCGAACGCCTGTACCCAGGCATATCGAAGGCCGGTTTTGCGTTTTACACCATGCCGCCGGACGGCAAGACGCCGGAGGAAATGGAACGGGAAGGCACGCTCATGGTGGATCTGGGCGGACGCTACGATCATCACCGCGCCAACATCGAACAGAGTGCGCGTGCGGATTGCGTGTCGACGCTCATCGCGCGCGACCTCGGCCTGGAGAATCATCCTTCGCTCAAAAAATTGCTCGCCTGGGCGAAGCGCGACGATCTCGAGGGCAAAGGAACGGTCTCGTCCGACGTGCTGGATCGCGCGTTCGGCCTGTCGGGCATCATCATGTCGCTCAATCGATTTTACGACGGGCATCCGGAGCAGGTCCTGCGGGTGGTGCTGCCCATCCTGCGCGCCCACGTGCAGCAGGAATACGAGCGCACGGTGGAGCTGCCGGCCGAGTGGGAACAATTGCAGAAAGAGGGCAGGGCGCAATCGATGACGTTGACGCAGGGCCCCGCCGAACTGGAGACCGCCGTCGTGCAGTCCGACAACACGGCGTTGCCGGGCTTTCTGCGCGCCGCGCACAAGTTCGACGTCGTGATCATTCGCCGCGCCACGGGCCACACCAACATCCTCACCAACCAGCTGCGCAGCGTGGACCTGCGTCCCGTCATACGTCAGTTGCGCGAGGCGGAGGCCAAGGCTCGGGGATTGACACTGACGGCGACGGATGCCGTCGGGCGCCAGGAAGGCCTGCCCATGTGGTTCTACGACGACGCGGCCAACACCGTTCAAAACGGCGGCGCCAATCCTGGGGAGACGGAACCAACGCGCTTGCCGCTCGAGAAGATCGTCTCGTGTGCGCGATCGGGGCTGGCACAAGGGCACATTGGGATGCTGAAACGACAAAAAGAACAAGGCAAATAACGCGGGCATTCCAGCCCGCGTTTGCATCCTTCCGCAGGGCCTGCGTATAATCGCCAAAACGAAAATCATCAACGATTGCCGATCGCGCTATGACCATCGACGAGCTCCTTCGTCTCGCGCCGGACGCAGCCCTGACCGTCCTCAACAAGCCGTTCGCGTACGCCGGCAAATGCGTGCTCGCGCTGGACGGCGACGGGGAACGCCAGTGGCTGTTCGAGGAAGACGGCGGCATGCTGGCCCTTTCGCCCGCGGACGACGAGATCCTGTTCTTCGAGGCCGTGGACGAAACGCTTGAGCCTGAGGACGGGATGATCCTGTTCCGCGGCAAGGAATTCGAGTTCAGCTACGAGGATGCCGGCGCCGTGACGGCCGCGGAAGGGGCGATCGAGGCGGAGGAAGAGGACCGCTATGGATTCAGCGATTACGAATCGGACGCCGGCGGCGTCGTGCGGCTGGTGACGAACGAGAACACGGGGGAGACCCACTCCTATGTCGGCATGACCGTGGTGGAGGACGACATCCTGAACGCCGAATGACCGACGGCGGACGTATGGAGATTCCCTTTTGGCTCTTCCAACGCGATGAGATCGACGTCCTCGAGTCGGAGTTGGACGTCCTTTGGGATCGCCACATGCGCCCGGGTGACGGGAGGACGGAGGAGGAAGCCGTCCTGAAGGAGTACGCCGATACGGAGGATTGGGCCGAGACGGACTTGCTGCTGCGCGCCGGCGAGCCGGAAGTCCACGTCCATGAGGAGGATCGCGAAGCCTTTGACGGGATGCCCGCCGTTGATTTTCTGCGGCAGGCCGCGGATCGAGATCCGCTGTACGTGCGGGCGTATGAGTGGGCGCGCCGTTCCTCCGCTTGGGCGGAAGGCCTTCCCAAGGCCGGCGCCGAAGCGCTGCGGGCGCAGGTGAACGCGCTGCTCGTGCCCGTCAAGCTGGCGTTCGCGCAGAGCGGAGAGGCGCACGAGGGCCGGGGCGCGCGCGCGGCGGTCCTGTCGGATTACGCGCTTGCCGTGCAGTACGCGGCGCGCGCCGCCGAGTCGTTCAACCGTTCCGGCGCCCACGACTTGGCCGACGAGGCGTCCGGCCTGTTGGAAGCCATCGCCGCCCGACGCCTGGCCTTTGAGGCCGGGGCGTCCGGCCATCCGTGATCCCGTCGGCGTCTCAAGACGGATCCGCGTTCGCCTGGGACTGGATGACCGGCTTTTCCCATCGTTTTGTCGTCCTCAAAACGGGCTATGACCGTCGATGCCATCATTCCGGCTTTGAACGAAGAGCGCACGGTCGGCGCGGTCGTGCGCGCCGTCCGCCGTTCGCCATGGGTGCGCGCCGTCATCGTGGTGGATGACGGGTCGTCGGATCAGACGGCCGTCCGCGCGAAAGAGGCGGGCGCGCGCGTGATCCGCCATCCGGCGCGGCGCGGCAAAGGAGCGGCGCTGGCGACCGGCGTGCAGGCGTCGGACGCCGACGTCTGGGTATTTTTGGACGCCGACCTCTTTCGCCTCGCGCCGGCCCACGTTGAGCAGCTCCTGGCTCCCGTGCTTGCAGGACGTTTGTCGATGAACATCGGGCTGCGCGACCATGGTCCGTGGGAATGGCTGGCGGCGCGTCTCCCGCTCGTCAGCGGCCAGCGCGCGCTGAGGCGGGCGGTCTTCGAAGGCGTGCCGGCGCGGCTGCTGCACGGCTACGGCGCGGAGATCGCGTTGAATGCCGCCTGCCGTTATCGCAAATTTCCCTACGGCATTGCCCATTTGCGTGGATTGGCCGTGCGGCGCAAGTTCGACAAGGTCGGCGTCCGCCGCGCGCTGTGGCAGTACGTCCGCATGTGGAGCCAGGTCGCCGCGGCGATGTTCCGCGCGCGCCTGGCGCACATGCGGGGCGATTTTTGATATACTGGGAAAGCCATCAGCTATCAGCCGTCAGGAGGGAACGCGAGCTGAAGGCTGATGGCTGACGGCTAATCGACCATCCCCTATGATCGACCTTCGCGACATCAAGGACATCCAGGACAAAGTCGTCACCGTCATGGGCCTCGGCCGCTTCAAGCAAGGGAGCGGCGTCGGCGCGGCCAAGTGGCTGCTGCGCCACGGCGCCCAGATCGTCGTGACGGACTTGAAGAGCGAGGCGGAGCTCAAGGCGTCCGTCGACTTGGTGACGCAGTGGTATGAGACGTACCGCCGGCAATACGCCGACCGCGACCTTTACGCGCCGGTGTTCATCCTGGGCCAGCACCGCGAGGAGGATTTCACCAATGTCCAGCTCGTCGTGAAGAATCCGGACGTCCCCAAGGAATCCGCGTACGTCGAGCTCGCGCGGCGCAGCGGCGTGCGCGTGGAAAGCGACGTCTCGCTGTTCCTGCATTTCTACCGGCATCCCTACGTGGCCGTCACCGGCACGCGCGGAAAATCGACGACGACCGCGCTCTCCGGCGAAATGCTCAAGCGCGTCAATCCAAAGACCGTCGTGGCCGGCAACATCATGCATTCGCCGCTCGAGGATCTGGACTGGATGCTGGAGGAGAAGGAACCGGTGCCGGTCGCGCTGGAACTTTCCTCGTGGCTCTTGGAGAGCCTCGAGCATCTGGTCGGCAAGGGCATGGGCCCGGAGATCGGCGTGCTCACCAACGTGTCGGAGGACCATCTGGACCGCTACGCGTCGTTCGCCGATTATCTGCACGCGAAGGAACTCGTCTTCGCGCTGCAGTCGCCGGCGCAAAAGGCCGTGCTGAACTTCGACCATCCGATCGTCAAGGAAGTCGGCGCGCGCGCGGCGTCGCGCCGCTTCTGGTTCTCGCGCGCCCCGCTGCCGGCGGATCTCGAGGGCGCGTATCTCGACGCCGAGGGCCGTCTCCATGTCCGCTTGGACGGGAACGACCGCGCGCTGTGCCGCGCCGGCGAGTGGCCCGCGCTGCGCGGCGATCACAACTGGGAGAACGCGCTGGCCGCCGTGCTCGTCGCGGCGCTCTCGGGCGTCTCCGACGGCGACATCTGCGCCACGCTCAAGTCCTTCGAGGGCTTGCCGGGCCGGCAGCAGACCGTGCGCGAGCTGGACGGCGTTACGTACGTCAACGACACCAACGCCACGTCGCCCGACGCCGTGGTCGCGGCGCTCAAGCGTTTTGATCCCGAGGGCAAGAAGAATATCGTTCTCATCATCGGCGGCAAAGGCAAAGGCGCGAAATTCGACGCGATGGCAGCGGACGTGCGCACGCACGCCAAGCACGTCGTGTATTTGGAAGGCGCGGCGACGGACGAAATCGAGCAGGCGATCGGTTCGTCCGTGCCGGCCAGTTACGCCTCGTCCATGGACGAGGCGGTGTCGGCCGCTGGCAAGGCGGCCTCCTCCGGCGACGTCGCGCTGCTCTCTCCCGGCACCGCGAGCTTCGGCCTGTTCAAGAACGCCTACGACCGCGGCGGGCAGTTCGTCGAGGCGGTGAAGAACCTGTGAGAGAATCATTGCCTCGGGAAGGCATAGGGACCTCTGCAAAATGGCGTCTTTTCGTCTCATGGGCGCCCGCCGACCCCGCTCTCCCTACGTTTGAGTAGGGTTCGCGTGGCTCGGCAGCCCATTTCAGCCAGAGGCTGATCAGCCTTTGGCTGACAACGAAAATCCATCAGTTTTTCAGAGGTCTCTTGCGTCTTCGAGAGTGTTGTAAATCTCCTTTTCTCGTCATTGCGAGGACCCCGCCTGCATGCAGGCGGGGGACGAAGCAATCCTGCAGTTTCCTTCGAGAACGGAAGGATTGCTTCGCTCCGGCCTCCGGCCTTCGCTCGCAATGACGAGTTTTGCAACGGTCTCTCTTCTTGGATTGTCAAAAGAAACGCTCTTGGCATTTCTTACGAAATGAATCCTCGGCCTGTTCAAGAACGCCTACACCGCGGCGGGCCGTTCGTCGAGGCGGTGAAGAATCTCTGGACGAAAATCACCCGCGCGCCGCGGGCGATTTTTCATTTCTTCACGACAGCGCGGATGGCGAGGAACAGCGGGATTTCTTCGCGCGCGGCGTTCTCCGCGCGGCTGCGGCCGCCGGGCTTGCTCTCGCGGTTAGACGTCCATTCCTCCATCGCCTCGACGACGAAGCCGTGCGCCGCGAGCGCCTGCACGTACGCCGACAAAGGCCGGTGGTACGTGAATGTCCTGGCTCGCCGGTCGCCGCCCGGATGCGCCAGGATGTCGACGCGGTAGCTCGACAGGTATGTGTCCACGCGGCGGTACTGCAGCTTGCGGCCCTCGTCCCAGCCCCAGCCGCTTTGGCGCGGCACGCGGAAGCACGGATGATTGAGCACGAACACGAACGGCGCGCCGGGTTTCAGCGCGGCGGCGGCGGCGCGGAAGACGTCCGCGAACGCTTCGATGTTCTGCAGGGCGAGCGTGCAGACGGCGGCGTCGAAGCGCTCGAACGGCAGGGCGCGATCCAGGCGCGTGGCGTCGGCGACGACGTAGCGCGCGCCCGCGGGACCCTGACGCTCGGCTTGCTTGATCAGCGCCGGCGACGCGTCCACGCCGGTGACGTCCGCGCCCGCGCGCGCGAGCAGACGCGAGAGCGCGCCCTCGCCGCAAGCGATGTCGAGGATTTTCTGCCCGGGTTTTGGTGCGAGCAGACGGATCGCGCCCGGGTGCACGACCTGCGCGATCAGCGTGCCTCTGCCGCGGGCGTGTGCACCGTACCATTCGGCGACGGGCTCCCAGCTCGTTTTCGCGCCGACCCCTCCATAACCTCCCCCTTCGACTCGCTTCGCTCGCTCAGGGCAGGCTCTTGGCAGGGGAGGACGCGTCTGCATACGCGGGCCGTGTGCATGTCGCAGCGGCGCCTGCCGGCGCTGGGAGCGGGCGGTTTGACGTTTTGGCATATATGGAGTGATGGAGTCGTGGAGTGATGGAGTTTCTCGTAGGGCGGGGGCTTGTCCCCCGCCGTGCCGAGCGTCCATCGTCTCCCCATTCCCATCCGTTCGCGCCTACGGTATCATGGATTGCGATCTATGAAACGCGCCATGCTTTGCCTTTTGTTGTGCGGCCTTGTGCTGGCCGGATTCAGTTGTGCATCGTCGGTCAAGCCGTCCCCGTCCGCGCCGCAGGCCAATGCCCAACAGCCGCCAGCCGTCAGCCGTCCGCCGCAGGCCAATGCCCAGGACCTCGTGACCATCATGGCGCCCAAGGACGAAGCCGCGTTCGTGAACGCCATCAATCTCAACGGGCCGGATCCGAAGGTCGCCGCGTCGTTCCTGCCGTTCGTCGCCAAGCGGGTGCCGGCGGTCGGCGTGGAGCCGGATCCGACGAGCGCCGCGCTGCAGGCGGCGGCGAGCGAGCTGCACGCCGGCCCGACGGGCGCCGACAAGGTCGTGTACTTCAAGGTCGTCGACACGACGGCGTACGTGCTGCTGGAGATGGACGTGAACGGCTGGGCGGGCGTTTCCTACGCCATCGCGAAAGTCCACCCGCTGGCGGAGCAGACGCTGCTGCAATTCCCGGGCATCACCAAGGTCGTCTTCGGCGTGGCGCCGGGCGACAACATCCAGAACGTCATCAAGACGCTGGGGCCGTAACGCAGTGGGGAAGTTATAAGGTTATAAAGGAGAGGGACCTCTGAAAAAGTCCCTTTTCCCTCGTCATTGCGAGGAGCTGTCACCAACGGTGGCGACGAAGCAATCCTGCAGCCCAGCAAACATGAAGGATTGCTTCCTGCCTGCCGGTAGGCAGGGACAGGCGCCCCGACGTTCGTCGGGGCTCGCAATGACGGGGTCTTGAGAGTTTTGCAGAGGTCTCTAGAAAGTTATAAAGGGTCGCGGGTGCTTGCCTGCCCGCCGTAGTCCGAAGAACGCAGGCGGGTTCCCCGCCAAAGTTCTCGAGTCTCGATCGGCGCTTGACCGCGCCGGTTTTTTGTGCCAAGCTGCGGCGTCCGCATAGCGCGGGCAAGGAGGCTTCGATGCCGAACAGATTCGACATGATCGAACTGCCGGGCACGGAGCCGCCGGCAGATGAGCAGGATCACGGGTTCCTTCCAAACACGCTGTCCTCCATCGCGCAGGCGCAGC
>JAJYIV010000005.1 GCA_021789915.1 bacterium
TCAATGTCATGTTCCGCCTCGGAATGCCCGTGAGCGTCCCTGTCGTCGCCTAACCATTCACACAAACAAACCCATGTTTGTCTTCGCGGATGGTTGTGCAACAAAGCCTCAAAAAACCTATCCCGTATCCGATCACGCTCCATGCCTGAAACGGAAAAATGGCTGTCTCCATCAATCTCAATAACAAGTTTCCGTTGTGGACAATAGAAATCGACCACGTATGGGCCTATGCCGAATTGGCGACGAAAACGAACGCCGAGCTGGTTCCGGCTTATGGCCGACCAAAGTCTGCGTTCCGCCGGCGTTTGATCTCGACGTAATCGTCGACGAATCCCCTTTCGACTCGGATCATTGAAAAAATAAGGCATGACGTACTCCCCCTAACCCCCTCTTTGCAAGAGGGGGTGCGCGCAAGCTCATTCGTCAGCGTTCCACCGCAATCTCCCTGGCGCCGCGCCAGGCGAGTTCGAACAGCGCGCGCACGGCGCCGGCGATCTCCTTGCTGGTGACGACGACGGACAGGACGGAAGGACGGTACGCGTACAGGAAAACCATGCTGCCGCGCACGGTGACTTCCCCGCGCAGCGGAATCATGTCCGCCGGCACCACGCGCACGTCCGCCTCCGGCAGGCGCGGCACGGCCGACGGGTCCGGCTGCTTCATCGAAAGGATGGCCCGCCCGCGCACGCCGTCCGCCTCCAGCCGCCGCAAATGCTCTTCCTGCCCTTCGCGCAATTCGGGCCGCTCGCGCACGTCGTCGTATGAAAGGATCTGGAGGAATTCGCCGGAGAGGCCGAGAAAGATCCGGCGCACGGCTTCGCGCCCCTCTTCCCCTTCCATAAACCGCACGTGCGGCTTCGGCCCTTCGGCGTTGAACAAGGCGACCAGCATCGGCATGATGCCTTCCAGGACGTGCTCGCGCCCCGCCATCTGCGCCTTTTCCGCTTCCAGCGCGGCGGCGAGATGCTGCGGCGTCTCCGCCTCGAACACGCGCCCGCCCGGCGTCTCGTGCGCGCTGACCAGCCCGCGTTTCGAAAGGGAACCGAGCGCGGCGTACGCCGTGACGCGGTTGATGCCCGCGCGGGAAGCGATCATCTGCACCGTCGCGGCATGCAGCCGCAGCGCGGCGACGTACGCGGCCGCTTCCTTTTCCGTCAGGCACAGATGGACGAGGGACTGGATGATCTCGTGCATAGGCGTGAAAAACGCGAGGAGTTCGGAGACCTCTGAAAAAGTCCTCCTTGTGTCATCCTGACCCCGCCCGCATGCAGGCGGGGGAAGGATCACGAGCATCGCCTGTTCGTGATCCCTCGCTTCGCCCCGCTCAGCGGGGCTTCGCTCGGGATGACACGGAATGGACGTTTGCAGAGGTCTCTAATGATACAGCAGAATCTGCCCGATGAGGATCGCGCCGAAAATCACTGCGGGGATTTGCGGGATGACAAGGTATTTGTCATGCGCCTCCCGCGCGCCATGGACGAGCCACGAGGCGGACGCCAAGAGGCCCAGCGTGATAAACGCCAAAGAAAGCGGTCCGACCGTGCGCCCGATATAGTTGCGATAGATCTGGTCCGGCATGCCGATGAAAACGACGGCCAGCTGAAACAGCATGGCGGCGAAACCGAAGGGGGATTTTTTGACGTCGTACATGGGGGAGCCGTTAGCCTTTAGCCAATGCTCGCCCGCCATTTTATCACGTCCCCGCCAATGTCTCCCACGTCAGTCCGGCCGTCTTCCCCCAGGAGAAGAGCGCCGCGCGCACGCGGCCGCGCGCCTGCAGGTCCGCGCGCAGGTCGGATGATTCGACGACGCGGCGCATGGCTTCCGCCCACGCCTCCGCTTCCGCGGGCGGTGCGAACACGGCGGCGTCGCCGGCCGTTTCGCGGCACGCCGGGATGTCCGAGGCGATGACGGGCGCGCCGCAAGCCATGGCTTCGAGGACGGGGAGGCCGAATCCCTCGTACCAGGACGGGAACAGGAAGGCCGCGGCCCCGCTCATCAGCGCCGCGACGTCCGCTTCCGGCAGGTACGGCAGGAGGCGCACACGCGCGCGCAGTGGGTGGAATTGCAGATAGCGCGTCACGTCGTCGGCGCCGAAGCCGGGCGCGCCGACCAGGACCAGCTCTAACGGATCCCCTTCCCCGCGCCGGCTCTTGAAAAGCTCGAATGCGCGCACGGCCGCGAGCGGATTCTTTTTCCGTTCCTGCCGGCCCACGACCAGGAAAAAATGCGCGCCGACGCGATGCGCATCGCAGACGCGGCGGACTTCGTCGTCCGCGCGAGGACGGAAGACGGACGGGTCGGCCGCCAGGGGCGTGACCGCGATGCGATCGCCGGCGACACGATAGGCGTCCATGATTTCGCGCTTGGAAAACTCGGAGACGGTGAGCAGGCGCGTCGCCAGGCGGACGGCGCGCGCGGTGGCGCTCCGCAGGCGGCGGGCAACGGCCGGATCGTACAGCTGCGGCGCGCGCAAAAATCCGACGTCGTGCACGGTCGTAACCGTGCGGCGCCCGCGTGTCCGCGGCGGAAACAGCGGCAGGCCTTGCGCGGGAACGAACAGGACGTCCGGCGGACGGCGCAGCGTCTCCCAGCCGACGCGCAGCCGCATCCACCCCGGCCCGCGCCATCCAAGCACCGCCGTTTCCCAACCCGCCGGCAACGTACCGAGCGGAGCGGAAAGCGCCTGGCGGGTATACAAACGCACCCGGTCTCCCTCCGCGAGCGGGTGCGATTTGAATTGCTGGATCAGTTGGAACGCGTACTGCTCGACTCCCGTCCGCACGGATTTGGCAGCCGAGCTGGCGTCGATGGCGAGGAGCATATTATGCACGTTCTTTTAACTCGATTTCTTCCTTGGACAAGTCGAACTTCACGACGAATCGATCGAAAAACCCCTTCTGGCCGACCACGCCATGGCCAAATCGACCCATGTCCATTTTGAAACCGACACGGGTTTCACATGGACGCCCACCCACCCAAAGCGTTACGTCATGGACATAATACGGCTCCGGCTGGCCGCTGATGCCGCTCACGTCATGTCGTTCGCCCCGCTCGAGATCGACGCCGAGAATCTCACAAAGATCGGCATCAAAAATGCAGGAATCGGAACCGGAATCCACCAAGACTTGGTATCCGACGGAGTTGCCATCGTGTTCGATAACCACGGGAATGATGGGACGCAGGACATCCTTGCTGAATTTTTTATACCTGAATTTCATGTCGACCGACGTACGTGACCAAACGGTTCGGCATACGACTGAGGATCGGCGTTTCACATCCCTTGCGCCGCGCGAGCTGATACGCCTGCTTTGCCGTCATTCCGCTTCCCATGACCGTCCGTTCGTCATCGGCAAACGCAACCCAACGGCCTTTGTATTGTTTCAATACGCGAGACCAATCGATGGACATACGCGAGGCGTTCTCATCCATTATATACGCGTGAAGTTTCTTCGCCGAGCGTCCGCGCGCACGGATTTCGCCGCGGAAGAGGCGTCGATGGCGAGGAGCATAGAGAATCCCTTGGCCTGGCCAGCTGAGCTGGCCCCGCTGGCCTGTTTGGAAACGGTTACTGACTTCGATGGGGATCCCTCGGCCTGCTGGCCTCGGGATAACGTTGCCTCCCGTTGGGGCCAGCAACGTTAATTCGTAAAAATACTCCGCTTGTACGCCTCGAGGTTCTCGAGCGCCACGCCCGTGCCCTTGGCGACGCACATCTGCGGATCCTCCGCGACGAACGTCGGCACCCCCGTCGCCTCGGCGACCAGCCGGTCCAGATTGCGCAGCTGCGAGGAGCCGCCCGACATGACGATGCCCTTGTCCATCACGTCGGCGGAAAGCTCCGGCGGCGTCTTCTGCAGGACGTCCTTCACCGTGGCGATGATTCCTTCCAGCTCGTTCTGGATGGCGTTGGTGACGTCGTCGCTCGTCACCTCGATGATCTTCGGCAGGCCGGTAATCATGTCGCGCCCCTTCACTTCCATCGTGAGCTTCTCTGGCATGAACATGGCCGAGCCGATCTGGATCTTGATGTCCTCGCTGGTGCGCTCGCCGATCGCGAGCCCGTACTTGCGGCGGATGTATTCCGAGATCGCCGCGTCGAACTTGACGCCGCCGATGCGCACCGACGCCGACGCCACGATGCCGCCGAGCGAAATGACGGCCATCTCCGCCGTGCCGCCGCCGATGTCGATCACCATGTGGCCCGACGGCGAGCCGATCGGGATGTTGGCGCCGATGGCGGCGACGATGGGCTCCTTGATGACGTAGGCGGCCTTGGCGCCGGCCGCGAGCGTCGCGTCGATCACGGCGCGGCGTTCCGTGCTGGTGATGCCGCCCGGCACGGCGACCATGACTTCCGGCCGGAACAGGCGCATGCCGCCCAAGGCCTTGTTTATGAAGTAGCGCAGCATCGCCTCCGTCGTGCGGTAATCCGCGATCACGCCGTCCTTGAGCGGCCGGCGCGCGACGATGGTGTCCGGCGTGCGGCCCAGCATGTCCTTGGCTTCCTTCCCCACGGCAAGCACTTTTTTATCGGTATACGAAACCGCCACGACGGACGGCTCGTGGATGATGATGCCGCGCTTGGGGACGTAGACGAGCACCGTCGTCGTCCCGAGGTCGATGCCGATCTTCTTGATGAACATATGAAACCGATGTTAGCCGTCAGCCGTCAGGAGGGAACGCGAGATGAAGGCTGAAGGCTGATGGCTTTCTCAGAATCCCACCGCGAACATACGGTCTTGGTCAAGAATGGTGTTCAGCGTATACGACGCGTCGCCCCAGTTTTCTGGCGCTTCGGGCGGCGTGGCGGTCGCCACGTTCTTATCAAACGCGAGATCCAGCGTCAACGCGCGCGGCGCGGCGCCCATTTGCTTGAACACCGTCAAGCGGTACGAGCCCGCTTCTTCCGCCTGCGAAACGCGCTCCGGCAGCACGTACTCAAAGGTGAGGTCGCGCGTCTCGCCCGGCTCCACGGCGACGAAAGTCCCGAAGGTCGTGAAGCCGAGATCCGTGCCGATGTCCGTGGTCCCGGGCGCCATCGTCGGGTTCCGCGTCTTGTCGTCGGCCAGCGAGCCCGTGGTTTTCACGAGCGTGCTGCCGAGCGGCACGTACAGCCGCACGTACGAACGGTAGCGCGTCGTCTTCCAGTCGAAGACGCCGTGGTGCGCGTAGCGAATGGTCGCCGTGGCGACGAGCTGGCGGCTGTTGTTGAGCCGCAGCTGATAGGCGACGGACCGGTCCACGACCGGATCGGACTTGAGCGACGCCAAATTGGCGTCCACCGCCATCAGCGCGTCCTGCCCGTCGGGAGGCGGCAGGACGCGCCCGCCCCAGCCGGAGGCCGTGATGGCGTCCTCGACCGACTGGTCCTCGCTGTAGACGGCCATCTGCTTGGTTTGCAGCGCGTCCTCCACGGCCGCCAGCACGTCGCCCCAGCGGTCGAACGGCAACGCGTACAGGCGCTTCTGCCCTTCGGCCAGGAGGGCGCCGAGCAGCTCCTTGCGCTGCGCGGGCGGCACGCCTTGCCGGGCGTAGCCCACGTCGACCTGGTACTGGATGGCGTCGTAGATGTTGTCCGCCGTGAACGTCTGACCGCCGACGCTGACGGGACCCACGATGCGCAAAAGGGCCGAGAAGAACGTCGGAGTCAATCCGGCGACGTTCTGCACGGGGACGTCCTCAAGCGGGCCGGTGCGCTGCGCCGGCGCGACGGCGGCGATTTCCGCGCGGCGCCGCTCCAGCAGCGTCCGCGCCGACACGGCAAAATCCGGCGACCAATTGGCGTCGCGGAACAGATATTTCGCGTCGCCGAGATAGCGCGCCAGCGGGGCCGGCGGGGGCGTCGAGATGGCCGGCGCGGCCGGCTGGTCCAGGGCATAGGCGTCATAGACGCCCAACGACGCGATGCTGCCGTCCTGCATCGAGAGCCGGCCGAAGGAGCCGACGAATCCTCCGCCCGGACGCAGCTCGGCATTGTTCAGGAACAGCACGAGCGTCGTGCGCACGCCGTCCAAACCGGCGAACGCGGGCAACAGCCGGGCGGCGGAGGCCGCCACGCGCACGTCGTCCCCGAGTTTCGACAGTTTCGCGTCAAGCGGACGCAGGGCGGACGCAACGGGACCGGACAGCTGGTCGGACGGAACGGAGGCCAGGTCGGAGCGGGCGATGCTGATGTCGTCGGCCATGCGTTCCAGGTCCGGAGCGGCGGCCGCCACCCGCGCCAGCAGCGCGCGCTTCGTGTCCGGCGACAAATCGTTGAACGTGGTGCGTCCGGAGACGCCCTGCGCGAGCGACGCCAAATCCTGCGACGAGAGCCCGGAAAGGCGCACGAGATCGGCGCCGATGGACGTCAGGCGCTGGACGCCGGAGAGGACGTCGCGGCCGGCGCGCAGTCCCGCGTCCACGGCATCGATCTGCGTGCCGATCCACGGAAAGAACGACAGGGGCTTTACCCACGCCAGATGCGTTTCCGCCTGCGCGAAGGAAGCGTCGGCCAGGGCCGCGTCCTGCTCCGCCGCCGCAAAATCAAGGCGCTGCGCCGAGGCCTGCGCGGCGGCCAACCGCGCGCCGCCGTCCGAAGCGGCGGCGGCCGTCTGCGCGGCGGCCACGGCGACGAAGATCAGCCACAAGGCGAAGAGGGAGCCTGCGATGGCGCCGACAACAAACCAAAGGCGCCGCCGCGGCCGAATGGCAGGCGGTTCTTCGTGCGCGAGAAAACCAGGGGCGTGCGACATGTTTTCCATTATACCTTAGAGCCTGTTCAGTATCTTTCTTCCAGGGACATTCGGATGACGTTTTGTGCGAAACATGTGATGGCTGACGAAGCGTAGCCAACGTTACGGTGAGGAGGCCAGCGCATGTTGCAGCCAAAACGGCGCCAAATGGAGCCGGGAGAGGAGATGTTGAACAGGGCCATTAGCGGAACCACGAACGCAGATTCGTCCCCGCCGCCCGACGCAGGGCGCGCACGGCGCGGCGCTTCGGCCGCCAGGACGGCAGGCCCGCCAGGACGAAGAAGGGGGCGAAGGCCTCCGACGGCTTCCAGGCGCGCCCGAGCCAGGAGGCGAACAGCCAGGGCAGAGCGAGCAGCAGGCTTGGCAGGGTTTCGTTTTTTGCGGCGAGCAGCCAACGATCCGAAGGCGGGATGACGGACGAGGCGGACGAGGCGGCCGAATCCGAGGCCGCCTGCGCGCCGCAAAAACGCCAGGCGCGCGCCGCGGGCGCGAAGGCGGCCGGCCATCCGGCCAGCTGCAGGCGCCAGGCAAGATCCGCGCCGGCGGCCGCGGGCGACAGGGCCGGATCCAAAAGGCCGCCCGCTCCCGGTCCTCCGCCGGGCAGCTGCGCGGCTTCCAGCGCCGATGAGCGGAAAAGCCCGAAGGACGCGGACACGCCGAACGGCGCGCCGACGTCCGCGTATTGCCCGCGGTCGAGGCTCCCGGCGCCGCGCGCGATGAAGCGGCGATCGCGGCGCACGGCCCATCCCGCATGGTCGATCACGTCCGAGCGCACCGCTTCGGCGAACGGGCGTTCCGACGACGGATCGCGGAACGCCCGCCGCACGACGCCGCCGGATGATCCGGCTTCCGGCTGCGCGTCAAGCGCCGCGCGCAGGCGCGGCACGGCGTCCGGCGTCAATACCATGTCGGGCGAAAGGAGAAGCACGAAGCGGTCGGCAGGCGCTTCCCCGCCCCAGGCGCCGCGCGCATAGCGCCAGCCCTGGTTCACCGCGTGGGCGTAGCCGAGATTGCGCGCGTTGCGCAGCCACGCCACGTGGGGAAACCGTTCCCGCACGACGGCCGAGGAGGCGTCGTCCGACCCGTTGTCCACGACGAGCACCTGCAGGTCTTCCGCCGGCGCGGGCGCGAGCGACGCCAAAAGCTCCGGCAGGAATTCCCGGTCGTTCCAGGCGACGATGATGGCGAACGTGGAGGGGGACATCATCTCCTCTTCTTCGTCACGTTGAATCCAAGATACGTCCCGAGCATCAGCCGCGTCTGCGCGTCCAGGGCCGGCAGCGAACCGAAGACGACGAACGTCACGGGCAGAAGCGCCCATTGCAGCAGCATGAACGCCCACCGGTGCAGGCGCGCATGCCGCGGGCGCGGCGGCAGGAGCGTCAGGGACAGCGTCGCCGACACGAACACGCCGATCATGGATCCGCGGATCAGCAGCTGCAGGGTATACGGCGCGGCCTGCACGAACGCGCTGCCCTGCCCCGACGTCAGCGCGAGCGGCAGCCAGCCCATCAGGAAGATGAGGATCGGCGCCGTGGCCCAGGTGTACATCCCTTCCAGGTGGTTGAACACGTACCAGACTTTCTTCCTCAGCGGGATGAGCCGGTCGGCCTTGAACGCCTCGACCATCACCGGCAGATGCTCCACGCCCCACGCCCAGCGCCGCTGCTGCTTGTACAGCGCCCGCAGCGCTTCAAGATAGGTGCGGCCGACGACGGTGTCCAGCGAGATCGGCAGGAACAGCGGCGTCACGCGATAGCCGCCGTGGTAGTGCAGGAAGGCCTGCAGGAAGATGCGCGAGTCCTCGGACACGACGTCCTTCTGCCAGAAGCCGACGTCCTTGAGCATCTTCCACGGCATCGAATGCGACGAGAACGTCCACAGGCGTTCCGGCCGCGCCAGCTCTCCCATCAGCCAGAACGTCGTGCCGAAGGCGGCGATGCGCACGGGCGCCGGCGCCGACCAGATGTTGTTGGAAAACAGCGCGACCGGCTGGAACGACGTATGCGTCGGGTCGGGAACGGTGGCATAGAGATACGCCAGGCAGGCGAAGTACTGCGGATGGGCGATCGTGTCGACGTCGAAGGCGGAAACGATGACGTCTTCGTCCCGAAGATCCGGCTCCAGCCGCGCCAGCTCTTCCGCCACCTGCCGGGCCGCCCAATGGAGATTGGATCCCTTGCCGGGAATTTCGCCGGGGAGGCCGGCGGGATGCTCCGTCACGAAGATGCGGCCGAAGGCATGGCCGAACTCCCGCTGCGCCAAGGCGGCGTTCCGGCGGAAGCGCTCCGCGTCGCGCGCTTCCCCCGCCAGCACGATGAACATCCGCTGCGTCGGAAACCGCGCGGCGCGCAGCGAGCGCAGCGTCTCGCGCAGGATCGGGTATTCCTCCTGGTAAGTCGGCAGGAAGACGAGGTGGCGCAGGCGGTCGGCGCGCGGAACCGTCTTCAGCTTGGCTTCCCAATCCGTGCGCATGGCGCGGCGATAGGCGCTCCAGGCCAGAAAGAGCTGGATGACGAAATAGGCCACGCGGTACAGCCAGAGGAGATCGAAGACGATGATGAAAATGATGGCCGCCGTCGGCGCCAGAAACGACAAAAGCACGGCGCCGAGAAGCGTGCCCCACACGAGGGCGCCGGGGAGGATTTCCCAGCCCCGATGCGTGCCGTATCCGTATTGACTCAAGTCGGGCATGAACAGCTTTTAGCCGTTAGCCATTGGCTGTAAGAGAGCCAATGGCCAATGGCCAATAGCCAAAAGCTATTCCTTCTCCGACGAGATGTCCTTGCCCAGGCGGTCCAGCACGCGCGCCGCGTGTTCGCGGCCGCCCAGGCCGAAGGCCAGTCCGCCGGCGATCGCGAGCATCGCCACCAATCCGGTGAACAGGGTCTGGATCAGGTTCTGCGCGATTTGCAGCTGCACCAGCGCGGCCATGAAGCTGAACACGACGACGGCCCATTTGGCGAGGCCGGCGAGGAAGCCGCCCGAAGCAAGCCCCGCCGCGTCCACGGCGGATTTCACCACGTTGCGCACGAAGGTGCCCAGCACGATGCCCGCCAGCAGGATGATGACGGCGATGATGACGTTCGGAATGTAGAGCACGACCTGCTTCAGGAAATCCGTCACCTGCTCCCAGTGCAGGATGTCCGTGGCGGCGATCAGCGCCACGATGATGAAGAACCATTTCACGATCCAGCCGAGCAACGGGCCGACCTTGAGCGTCAGACCGGTGCGGCCGAAGGCGCGGTTCACCTCAAGCTTGGCCATCCCCTCGTCGATTTTCATCATGGCGGCGACATGGATGATGACGCGGTTCAGGATGACGGCCAGGGCGGCACCGACGATGAAGACGGCCAGGGCGGCGACGGCGGCGGGCAGCGCCTGCACGACGCTTTGCCACAGCTGCGAAACGGAACCTTGGATGATCTCGGCGAAGAGGGACATAGAAGGATAGAAGGGGTCTACTTTTTCCGCGTAATATTCGCCTCCCGATCGTACACCGGCACGGCGTGCGTCGTCCGCGCCGCGGGCAAGGCGGGCGCCAAATCCGCCAGCGGCCGGCGGCCGGGATTCTCCAGCGGAATGACCGGCACGTCGAGCGCGAAGGCGATCGCATCCGCCAGAACCGTGCTCACGCGGCTGGCCGTGAAGGCGCCGGGGCCCGTGACGACGGCCACGGCGGAAATGTCGCCTGGTCCGGCCTTCCACGCGGCAAGCAGACGGTCGAGCTCGGCCAAATACCGCTCGGGCGGCGCGTCGACGCGGGCCGATTCCTTCAACGCGCCGGCATCGACCAGTCCGAAATCCGCAAATCGGATGTCTTGTGCGGCAAGAAAGAGGATCATGTCTTCAACGTGTTTACCATCACGATCTTTTCGCCTTCCGTGATCGAAAAGAGGAAGCGGTCCATCACCTGGCGGCGATAGAGGAATTCGTCCTTGGGAAGCAGCGTGTAGTTGATCTCCTGCCCGAATTCCTTTTCGAATTCGCCGACGATGCGGCGCAGCTCCAAGGCATCGATGGAACCGACGATGAGGATGTCCGTCGGCGCTTCCGACGCGTTGACGAAACGGCCCGTGAAGGCAAGATAGTCGATGACGCCCTTGCCGACGATTTCCTCCACGAGATTCTGCTTGAGCAAAATTTGCACCTTCGTGAACAGCGAGCGCAGATCGTGGAACAGGATGGACTCCGCATTCGCCACGTAGAAGCGTTTTTTGTCGGCCAGCGTCTTCGCCGACTTCCCTTCCTGCGTGCGTTCAACCACCAATCCGAGTTCCATGAGGTTTTTGAGCTCCCGGCGGACGGAATTGAGCTGCGCGTCAATGCGGCGGGTCAGTTCCCGCACGAAGAAGGCGTCGGAGGAGTGCAGCAAAAAAAGACTGAGCAGGCGCGCGCGCGTCTGGGAGCCGAAGAGCTGCTCAAGGCGGAAAACGTGTGTAGCCATAGCGGTGAACCATTCCTGCCGGTTCCCGGCGTTTCCCCCAGAGATGCTTCGTGTATATAATCTACTCTCAAGGAGGCCGATTGAGCAAGATTCGCCTATGACGTCCCTGATTCTCAAAGCCGGCCAATATCGCGAGCCTGATGCGCCCTCCGCCGAGACGCTTTTGCAGCCGCTGGAGGGACGGAGCGGATACGTGTTCGGACTTTGGACGGTCAAGCCTCTCAAACACACGGAACGCGCGGACGCGTTCGGAACCGTCCTGCAGGACCATCTGCTGCGCTTGGCATCCGGCTTCGGCGCCCGGGCGAATGTCCAGCACCGCTTTGAACAATTTTTGCGCGCACTCAACGAAGCCCTCGCGGACCAGGTGCGGGAAGGCGCCTGGGACATCCCCATCCGGAACGTGCATGCCTTCGTCGGCGTCGCCTGCGACGGCCAGATCTTTTTTTCCGGCGCCGGCGACCTGACGGCCCTGTACCTGCATCGGCGGCCGGACGGCCCTTATCAAGTCTACAATCTCTTCCGCGGCATACAGACGGAGCAGGCGCTGCCCTCGTGGGAAAAGGCGTTTGCCGTCGTCCTGGACGGGGACCTGCAGCCGGGCGACGTGCTGTGCGCGTCCAACCATGACGTGAAGCGTCTGCTGCCGCCGGAAGAATTGAACCGCTATCTTTCGGCCCTTCCCCCCGCGTCCGCGGCGGAAAAAATACGACAGCATTTCCCCGCCCGGACCGACATGTCCCTGATCATCCTGCAGGCCGTCGACGCTTCGCCGTTTGCCATGGATCGCGCCGTCCCGCACGCGGACCTGTCCGTCGCCCGCATGGCGGAGACGGAACGGCAGACGGAGCAGCTCCTGGAGGATCAGGGGCCCCATATGTTTGCCGCTCTGCGGAACCGGTTCGCACGCCACGACGATGGCGTGCCGGGCCTGCGCCGCCCGTTCGCCGTGTACGCGACCTCCCTGTTCAAATCCGTCCTGCGCTTCCTGGTGACGGCCTTCGGCTGGTCCGCGCGCGCCGCACGGCAGGTGCGCCAGGCGCGCGATCGGCAGGATCTGGCGCGCGCGCTCAAGGCGCGGGCCCGCGCCTTGGCGGATCGGGCATTCGGCCGCTTCCGCCGCATTTCCCGCGCCAGCCGCTATCTCGGCGCGGCCGCAGCGGTCGTCGTCGTCGCTATCGTCATCGGCATCAGCGCCATCTCGCACGGCCAGGCCGTGGCCAGAGCCAGCGCCGCGTACGAGGCGCAGGTGGCCGCCATTAAGGACCGGCGCGACCAGGCGGCGGCGGCCCTCATCTATCGCGACGAGCAAAAAGCCAAGGCGCTGTACGAAGAGGCGGCCGGCCTGGCGGCCAAGCTCCCGACGGACACGGCGGCGCGCGCGGCGGAAGCCAAGGCGCTTTCCGCCGACATCCAGGCCGGGCTGGATGAAGTCCGCCATGTCGTGAACGTGCCAAGTCCGCCGCTCGAAGCCGACTTGGCGGCGCTCGGCACGAACGCGACGGGCACGGCGCTCTTGAACGACGGCGGCACGCTGTACGTGTTCGGCTCCGACAAAAAAGTGTACCGCTTCGACCCGGCCGGCAAGACCTTCCAACCGGTGAACGCGGCCGCGGGCGGCGTCGGCGCGGCCCTGGCCACGACGTCGGAGAACGGCACGGATTACTTTCTGGACGACCGGCCCGGCGTTTCGCTCTTCGATCCGGCGCATTCCCTCGAACAGGTGACTGATCTGCAGCCGCCCGCCGGCACGGCCTGGACCGACCTCGCGCTCTACGGCGGCAGGCTGTACGTGCTGGCTCCAAACGCAGGCGACGGGCACATCCTGCGCTTCGGCACCACGGGCAGCGGCTTCACCCAGCCCGCCAACTGGATCAAGACCAAAAGCACGAGTCTGGCGGACGCGATGTCGATGGCCATTGACGGGACGATTTTCGTCCTGAAGCGCAGCGGCTCCGTGGTGCGCTTCGCCCAGGGCAGCGAGGTCGGGTGGGCTGTACAGCAGGTCGACCCGCCGGTTGCGGCGCCCACGCGCATCTGGACGGACCAAAACAGCAACTACGTGTACGTGCTGGATCCGCCGAACAGGCGCCTCATCGTCTACGCCAAGCAGACGGGCGCCTTCGTCAGCCAGTACCGCTCCGACGCCTTCGCCAATCTCACGGATTTCTCCGTGGACGAGAAGGATCGCGTGATCTACCTGCTCTCCGGCTCCAAGCTCTACGCCATTACGGCGAGCCACGTGCAGTAAAAGATCCTTTCATCCCCTCGTCATTGCGAGGACCCCGCCTGCATGCAGGCGGGGGAAGGATGACAAGGGGGAGGTAGGATGACGCGGGGATGGAGCGCGCCGCCGGAGGCTTCCGGCAAAAGAGTCTCGTGATCCCTCGACTTCGCCCCGCCTGCATGCAGGCAGGGCTTCGCTCGGGATGACACTAAGGAGCGGGGGATTTCCGGCAAAGCAAAAGACGCCCCGCGAGGGCGTCTTTTGACTGGATTACTTCAGCGCGACCTTGGCGCCGGCGGCTTCCAGCTTCTTCTTCATTTCCTCGGCGGCGGCCTTGTCCAGGCCGGCCTTGATGACCTTCGGCGCGCCGTCGACCATCGCCTTGGCCTCGGCGAGGCCCAAGCCCGTCACTTCGCGGACGGCCTTGATGGCGTTGATCTTGTTGTCGCCGGCGGCCGTGAGCTCGACGTCGAAGGACGTCTTCTCCTCGGCGGCGGCAGCGCCACCCGCGCCGCCCATCATCATGACGGGAGCGGCGGCGGACACGCCGAACTTGGATTCGAGGACCTTCACCAATTCGGCGAGGTCGATGACGGACAGCTTTTCAATCGTTTCGACGAGCGCGGCAAACTTCGCCGGCACTTCGACCTTGGTCTCTTCGGACATATTTTTTCGTGTCATCCTGAGCCGAAGGCGAAGGATCTCGCGACGGCGCGTGATCCCCCACTTCGTTCGGGATGACACATGATTATGATATTTAGGCGGCGACCGGAGCCTGCGCGGCGGGCTTCTCGTCCTTCGTCGCGATCGCGTTCAACACGCGGACGAAACCGGACACCGGATTGTTGATGGAACCGACCAGCTTCGCGTACAGCTCCAGGCGGGTCGGGATCTTGGCGAGCGCCTTGACGTACGCGGCGTCCACGGTCTTGCCTTCCATCAGGCCGCCGACGATCTTGATGGCGTCGCGGTCCTTGGATAGCGCGGCGACCAGTTTGGCCGGGGCGATTTCATCCTGCATGCCGAAGGCGGTGAGGATGGAGCCGTCGAAGGTCGCGGCCGGGATGTCCAGTCCGGCGTCCTTGAGGGCGCGCATCAGCAAGGTCTTCTTCGCGACCACGAACTCGACGCCTTCCTTGCGGCCTTGGGCGCGCATCTTGTCGGCGTCTTCCATCGTGTAGCCTCCGATGGAGGTGAACACGACGGACTTCATGCGGCGGGCCTTGTCCGCCAGCTTCGTGACGATATCGGCTTTTTGAGCACGCGTTTTGGGCATAGTCGAATTGGCTTTTGGCTTTTGGCATTTAGCTTTTAGCCAGAGGGAGTCGGCGCCTTCATGCCAACAGCCAATAGCTAGCAGCCAACAGCCTTCACACCGACCTTTAACAAAATCTCCACGGTTTTTGGCCGGGAGATCGCGGGCCCCGCGCCACCCTCCCCTGTCAAGGGGAGGTCTGGTGGGGTCGCTGCGCCTCAACGGGACTTACGCCTTTCGGCGACCCGTTTTCTACGGCCGTGGGAGATTTGTTGGGAGGATAACCTGGCTATACGGATGCGTCAAGAGGATGTGTTTGCTCGGTTGAATGTGATGTCATTTCCTTTCTCCAACGTCTTTATCGTAAGAGAAACGGATGGGTTTCCGGATTTCTTCAACCGCAGACGTTCCCCGAATTTTTTTTGCAACGGAGTCAAAAACTCATCCCCCCAGGACGGGGAAAACACGTCCACGCCCTTAAAATCCACGACGATTTCCTCACGGCCTCCAAGCCCTGCCAGCGTGGGCAAAAAAGCCGCGTACGCCTCCTTGCCGGCCTGGCGGGACGTGAGCACGGAACCGAACCTCTCAATGTTGATGATCATACGTTTCCTCAATAGTTGATGAAGCACAGGGAGCCGCGGATGAAAGCGCCCGCCCGCTTGATCATGAGCTTGGGATGGCCTTTGCGGATTCCGAGAATCGCGTGGCCGGATTGAAAGCGCAATGAGGCTTTGCACTCCATCAACGCATCCTTTACGAATTTCAATCCGTTGCCGCGATGCTCTGGCGCACGGCCGGTAATGAATTCGGTAAAAGCCGCCTTCAACGCGTCTTCATCCGTTTCGAGGTCCGGCCGGATTCTGCGCAGCGTGGCCCTGACGCCGACGCCGCGATCCGCAAGGACAATCGAATGTTTGCCGGTATCGTACGCAAAAAACACACCGCGGACGTCCGGCCAATTCCCCAAATTATGGTCGAAAGAATTGTTGCCTATTTCGCCCACGGACGAAGAAACGAGCGGGGCCGATTTCCGGCGCACCGGATCCGCATCGAGTTCACGCGCCAACCGTTCAAGGCGCGCCGTGAACACGTCGCTGGTCGGACAATAAAAATCCGGCTCCGGTTCTTTCGGCGTTTCGGCGATTGCCCATTCCTCGGCCATCCGGAAAATTCCCTTGGTCTTCCTGCCGAGATCCTCAAGCGAGTAATAACGGTGCCCGCCCGGGGAGACGAATGTCGGCTTGAATGTTCCATCGCCGTGCCAACGCCGAAGTGTGGCCTCTGAAACGCCGAGGCACCGGGCGGCTTCGCTTATGGACACAAAATTTTTGGCGTTTCTATCCATAATTCCTGCAGGGGTGGTCGTATTGTACCAAAATTACACATTCCGTCAAAATCTGCACAAATCTATACATTTTGATGAAATCTACCAAAAGGCCCGAGCCTGCATATCAGGCTCGGGCCAATCCGTTTTCTACGGCCGTGGGAGATTTGCTGGCACTATAGCGGAGGATCGGGACGGGGTCAAGAGAGTTATATAAAGCTGTGCAAAAAAATGAAAAAACCGTTGATGTTCAATATGTAAACCGACGCGGCGATTAGTACGGAAAGTAGCACCCCGTACTCGCTCATTGCCAGCTTGAACAGCAGAAAATCGACTCGGCCAAGAAGTACTTCGAGGTCATCAACGTGAACTATAAAGAGGCCGATGGCTAAGAATAATTTACCGAACTCATCTAAACGAGGTGATTTACAAGTTCGTCCGAGGTCATTATCTTCAATCCAGAAAAAGTTTGTTCAAGCTTCTCACGCCGCCCATCACGAATAAATTCATCCAGATCCTCCGTCACAAATATGTCGTTACCGGAACGAATGTGTGCCTCCAAGTGTCGAATATCTCCCATATTGTGCTTGCCTAGAATTTTTGCCACCTCGTCAAAAGTACCATCATCACTTCCCCACACAGAACCATCGTTCCATTTAGAGTGACCCCATACAGCAACAGCGGGGACCTTCTCCGTGTTTTTGGAAAAGTTCTCGATATTCACATCGAAGACCTCAATAAGGTATCGACCAACAAGTCTTCTTAAAATCCTTTTATTCGCACTTGAATCAGCTGTAACCCTCAACATAGTGTCGACCGTTAAAGTGGAAATATCAGGCCGATGAATAAATAGGCTTCGGTGATCCCGTACTTTTGTCGGATCCATGAACGGAAACGACGGTAATCAAGTCTCCAACCCAAAGAGCTGACCCCTTTATGGAGATTCGCGCCGTCGATGTAGGCAATTTTCCTCGGTTCTCGCTCCACAAGATGTTTTTTGCTGTAAGCAAGCGTACATCAATTCGCCGGCTCTGCAATGTTCCTTGACCTCGATCGTTTGGAGACGAGAAGGACCCACAACCCCGTGCCTATCAAGAGGATTGTGCAAAAATTGCATAATGCTTTTTGAACCATCCGAAAATCCCGGAGAGTTCAGCTGTTGCAAAAAATGCAACAGCTGGAATCGTCAGTGTGTGCAAAATCTGCACCTACTGACCGGTTGCACTTTGTCCGAAATCCTCTTACACTCCCCTCACAACTGAATCACCTATCAAGAGAGCGGCGAGGGTTCTGGCCCTGTGACCCGCCGGCAACCGGTTTGCGCAAGCAAACACGGTGCCACATCCAGCCCTGAACGGGGAAAGATAACGTGTCACCTAAGACGCCTCTTTCCGCGCGGGAATAGGCGTTTTGCGTTGCGATGGGAACAGGATTGCTTCCCCCGCCTGCATGCAGGCGGGGGAAGCAATGATGAGAAGAAAATACGATCCGATTTTTTACTTCCTACTCACTACCCACTACTCACTTTCCTATGCTCTCCACCTCCGAAGCCGTGGCTGTCGGGCATCCCGACAAAGTCTGCGACCAGATTTCCGACGCCGTCCTGGACGCCTGCCTGGCACAGGATCCGCTCTCACGCGTCGCGATCGAAGTCTTGGGCGGGCATGGCGCCATCACCGTCTGCGGCGAGTTGACGACGAAGGCGAAAATCAACGTCCGCGACATCGCGCGCGACGTCTATCGCTCCTGCGGCTACGCGGACGAGCCGGGCATCTTCGTGAACGTCGTGGAGCAGAGCCCGGAAATCGCGCGCGGCGTGGACGCCGAGGGCGCGGGCGACCAAGGCATCATGGTCGGCTACGCCTGCAATGAGACGCCGGAGCTGATGCCGCTCCCCGTCATCCTGTCGCGCCGGCTCGTGCAGGCGATGGGCGCGCGCGACGGCAAGGCGCAGGTGACGGTCGACAGGACGCGTGTGACGCGCGTGCTCACCTCCGTGTGCGACGCGGGCGATTTCGACCAAGCGGCGTTCGAGAAAAAGGTAATTGAGATCATCTCTCCGTTTGTCGAGACACCATTTCACTCGTCATCGCGAGCGACCAACGGAAGCGAAGCAATCCTGCAGCGGAAAGATTGCTTCGTCGCTCGTGAACTCGCTCCTCGCAATGACGAGGCGGGGATTTGGCTCCGCAATCCGAACGGTGCGTGGACGGTCGGCGGATTCGCCGCGGACACGGGGCTGACCGGACGCAAGCTCGCCGTGGACAATTACGGGCCGAATATCCCCGTCGGCGGCGGATGCTTCTCCGGCAAGGACGCGACCAAGGTCGACCGCAGCGCGGCCTACATGGCGCGCAAAATCGCCGTCGACATGCTGCGCCGCACGGGCGCGCACGAGGTGTTCGTCCACTTGGCCTACGCGATAGGCGTCGCAGAGCCGCTCATGGCCGTTGTCACGCTCGACGGAAAGCAGGAACCCGTGCGAGGATACGACCTGCGCCCGCGCGCCATCATCGAACGCCTCGATTTGGGCCGCCCGCAATTCCGCGAGACGGCAAAGTACGGCCACTTCGGCAACGGCTTCGCGTGGGATGCGTGATATCCACATCCGTCGATCCACATCCGTCGATTGACAAATCAAAAAAATCGTGATGTACCGTACGCACGATTGAGGTAATCTCATCGGTGTCAATGAATACTCCCCCTGGTCGAAAGACCGGCGGGGAGTATTTGTTTTTCCCGGCATCTGGGCCGCGCCTGCGGGGCCTTCGGGCCCGGGCATGGTTGCCTCAATCGTTTTGACACCGATGAAAGCTGGTTCGATCCCCGCCGGGTCCACAGCGCCGGGACCACCACTGCCTCGACGCGGATGTCGGGGTGGTTTGGTTTGCGTTCACGCCGGGCGCGCAAGGGCGTACAATGGGACCGGGAATACAATCACTATGCCGAAAATCAACGTCAAACGCGCGTACGAGCCTGTCGAAAAGACGGATGGCACGCGCATCCTCGTCGACCGCCTCTGGCCGCGTGGCGTGAGCAAGGCCAAGGCCCGCCTGCACGAATGGGCCAAGGACGCGGCGCCCAGCGCCGAGCTGCGCCAGTGGTTCCATGAGAACCCGGAGCGCCGCTTCGCCGCTTTCTCAAAAAAGTACGCGACGGAGCTGAAGAAGAATCCCGCGGCTGCGGCGCTGCGCAAGGAGATCAAAGCGGCGAAAAATCCCGTCACGCTCGTCACCGCCGCCAAGGATCCGTCGCATTCGCATGTCCCCACCCTGCGCACGTACCTGCGCTGATGCGCCTATGAAAAACGTCTGGAGATACGTCGTGGCCGTCGTGCTCGCCGAAGCCGTCGGATTCATCGGCGCCTTGAGCATGGGCAACGCCGTATCGGGCTGGTATGCGACGCTGAACAAGCCCGTATTCAACCCGCCGAGCTGGATATTCGCCCCCGTCTGGACGCTGCTGTACGCGCTGATGGGCGTCTCGTTCGTCGTGATGTACGACGCGCGCGGCACGGCTGAGGAGAAGCACGAGGCGGAAGCCTGGTTCTTCGTGCAATTGTTCCTCAACGCGATTTGGACGCCCGTGTTCTTCGGCCTGCACGCACCCGGCTGGGCCTTGCTCGTCCTGTTCGCATTGCTGCTCGCCTTGATCGGCACCGTCCTGCGCTTCGCGCGCGTTTCCAAGGCGGCCGCTTGGCTGCTCACCCCGTATCTCGCCTGGGCCGGATTCGCGTTCGTGCTGAATTTCGCGGTCTGGCGGATGAATTAAAAGCGCCGCCCGTTCCACGAGGGGAACAGGGCGGCGAGCGGGGCGGGCGGTCTCAGTCCTGACTGCCGAAGAGCGGCAGCGGCACCGGATGGCCGCGCAACGTGATGTATACCGCGTCGGGTTGAGGATCGACGGACGCGATGTCGGCGCCGAACACCGCGCTGTTCTCTCCCCACCACACGACGCGGTCGGAATCGTCGCGGACGACGAAGAGAGGAAGCTCTTTGAACAAGGTCACGCGACCGACGACGGCGAGGCGCAGCCATCCGACGGCGGTAATGGTCACGTATTCGCTGCCGGAAGGGCCGGGGGCGATCCAGTACCGGAACCCGTCGATGTTCCGGTAAACGGACGGCGCGCGCGACGACGGCCCGAGGTTGGCGCCAACGGCGAAGAACCAATCTTCGCCCTTCCGCGCGATGTACATCGGCGTCCGGGCTTGCCGAATGAGCAGCGTCCCGATCAGGCGCGCCTCATGGAACGGCCCGGCGCGACCGCCTTTCCAGACGACCATGCATCCGGCCCGCGTGCGCCGGACGAACGTGCCGACGCGGCAGGTGCCCGTCGGCCGCAGTCGCGCGTAGGTTTCCGACGGCGGGAGGGTGGACGCGCGGGCGATGGACGATGCGAACGCGAGGAGACCGAGGACGAGCAGGAAAAGACGACGAGCTACCGAAAATCTCACGGAGAGACCTCCAAACCCCCAAACGGGATGTCCAGGGAATCCGAAAGATACAAGGAAACGCCGCCGGCGTCAAGGGGATCACCGGCGCGCCTCGCGCAGCACGACGCTCGTGGCGAGACTCACCGCCCAGAGGATCAATGCCGCCAACAAGGCCGGCAGGAATCCGGCGACGGAAAATCCGGGGATGACGGATCCGACGAACCACACGAGCAAAGCGTTGACGACGAACGTGAACAGGCCGAGCGTCACGACGTTGATCGGCAGCGTGAGTACGAGCAGGATCGGACGGATGATCGCGTTGACGAGCCCGAGCACGAGGGCAGCCAAGAGCGCGACAGGAAAACTGGCGACGACAATGCCGGGAACGACGTAGGCGACAAAGAGCAGGGCGAGGGCGTTCACGATCCAACGGAAGATCAGGGACATATCATTCAAACTTCAGTTTGATTTCCTTCACCTTGTTTTCGACCTCATCCAGCTTGTCGCGGCACAATTTCGAAAGCTCCAAGCCGCGTTCGAATTTCTTCAAGCCTTCGTCCAGATCCATTTCCGAGGACTCGAACCAGCGCGTGATTTCCTCAAGCTCCTCGAAGGCCTTGGCGAAAGATTTTTGTTTGGGGGTGGGCATAGGTTTTTGTCATCCTGAGGGAGCGCAGCGACCGAAGGATCTGTCGACAGATCCTTCGCTGCGCTCAGGATGACAAACGGTGGTTGGCATTAAATCAGCGCCTGCTGTCCGGCCTCGCGTGTTCCTTTGCGCACGTCCGCGTCGAAGGAACCATGGGCCAATTGTACGTGGACGGTCTCCCCCGCGTCGAGGGCCGCCGCGTCGCGCACGACGCGCCCGCCGGCGCGCACGATGGCATAGCCGCGCTCGAGGATTTTGGCCGGGTCGAAGCTTGAGAGCAGGCGCTGGGCTGCGGCGAACCGTTCGCGCACGGAAGGGAGCCACGCGTCCGCGCGCTCGCGGAAGCGCTGCGCCGCAACGTCGAACGCGCGTCGCTGGCGCTCCAACGCGAAGCCCATCGTCTCCAGAACCGCGTCTAGGCGCCGGCGCGTATCGTCCAACGTCTCGCGCACGCGCCGCTCCCGGTGCTCGCCCATCGCCTCGAGTTCGAAACGCACCTGCTCGCGGCTCGGCACGGCGCGCTCCGCCGCGTTGGACGGCGTGGACGCGCGCACGTCCGCGGCGTAGTCGCACAACGACTCGTCCCGCTCGTGCCCCACGCCGACGATGACGGGCACGCGCGCCTGAAACACCGCGCGCACGACGCGCTCGTCGTTGAACGCGTGCAAATCCTCCAAGCCCCCGCCGCCGCGCACGAGCACGAGCGCCTCCGGGCGCTGCGCCTCCGGCCGCCGGTTGAACCGCGCAAATGCCTCGACGATTTCCGGCACGGCCTCGCGTCCCTGCACGTGCACGTGAACGAAGTCGATCTCGACGCCGCCCCAGCGGTTGTTCAGCACGCGCAGGAAATCGCCGTACGCCGCCGCGTCGCGCGACGTGATGAGCCCGAGGCGCGACGGGAAGCGCGGCACGGTCCGCTTGCGCGCGGCGTCGAACACGCCCTCGTCGAGCAGTTTCTTCTTCAGGAGCTCGTACGCGCGCTTCAACGCCCCTTCCCCGACCGGCTCGACCGTGTCGACGTTCAGTTGGAACTTGCCGAAACGCGGGCTGACGGTCGGCCGACCCGTGACGCGCACGCGCATGCCGTCCTCGAGCGGAACCGTCACCTGCCACGCCGTCATGAAGCATTTGAGCACCGCCTGGCCATCGTCGTCCTTCAAATCGAAGCTGATCCACTTTTGGTGGGTCAGGCGATGATCGTAGATTTCGCCTTCGATATGGACGTCGCGCGGCACGGCGGCGAGCGCCTTGTTGACGAGCGCGAGATAGTCCGCGACGCGCAAGATGAGGAGATCGGCCATAGCGTGGAACGTGGAGGATCGGGCATGAGGCTCCTCCCCTGCCAAGGGGAGGCGGGGTGGGGTTTAAAGACGTCGTCGAATCCATTCAATCGTCCCTTCCAGATTTTGCATGACGTCCGCATTCGTCACCCGAATGATTTGTAGTCCATGGGCGGAGAGAAACGCATCGCGCGTCGCATCCATCGCTCTCCCCGTTTCCGTAAAGTGCGAATCTCCATCCACTTCAATGACGACCTGTTTGTCATGACAGTAGAAATCGACGATGTAGGGACCGATGCCGTGCTGCCGACGGAATTTTAACCCCTCGAACCCTTTGTTTCTCAGAACGATCCACAACCGCTATTCAGCTGGCGTACCTCGCCGTCGCAACAACCTCCTCGTTTCCTTGTGGTCTGACTGATTGAATACTTCGTACATACGAACCCCTCCAGACCTCCCCTTGGCAGGGGAGGATGGCTCAATGCACCTCCTTATTCCACGCTCTACGCTCCCGCCATCCACCGCATCAGCAGCCACAGGCCGACGCCGTTCACCAGCATCGACAGCAGCAGCTCCAGCCACGCGCGCTTCCCTTCCTTGCGCGCGAAGAGCCCCATGCCGAGCGCCGGAAAGACGACGAGACCGAGCACGAGGAACGCGCCGACGGCGTAGACGACGAGCGACAGGAAGGAGAACGGCGCATGCGTTACGAACAGCCAGCCGCGCAGGGCGAACAGCGCATACATCGCGCCGAAGGCGAACCCGATGACGACGTGCAGCAGCAGCGCCGCCGCGAACGTTTCGCGCGCATTGAGTTTCTTGCCGAAGACCGTGCGGACGTCAACGACGAGCGGCAAATCCTTCACGCGCCCGCGATCCTTGATCTCAAGCACGATGGACGGGATGGCCAGCGCGAACGCGACGAGTCCGCCCAGCGCGCCGGCGAGAAGAGAGAGGTTCATAGGAAAAGCGATCAGCTTTCAGCCGTCAGCTCACGTGCCTCGGCCTTTTCCTGATGGCTGATGGCTGAAGGCTACGGATTCGGATAGACGACGAGCGCGCGCGGCGGGCCGTCGGCTTGGCCGGCGGCAGCGTTCCAATCGTGCATGGCCTTCATCACCTGGTCAAATCCGTACACGTAGCCGTCGCCGCGGCGCGTGCCGGGATCGTTCGAGATGAAACCCGACGACGTATATCCGCGCAGGACCAGCATGTGGTAGATGGGGCCGGGCGACGCGTAAAACGGATTGCCGATCAGACGGCCGTCGACCGGCACGATGACGGGGTGGCCCGCCGCCAGGATCGCCTTGATCCGGTCCGCCGTCGGCTGCTCCACGATTTCAACATGGCCGTAGCCGAGGAAGTCCCGGGCGATCTGCGCCGTCTGCGCCGCCGTCGTGTCCTGGTTGAAGCCGAACGTCTTGTCCTCGAAATCCGTCATCGCGTGGATGGCTTTTTCCACGGCGGCTGGATCCAGCAGCCCGGCCGGCATCCCGCGATAGAACTGATCCACCATGTAAAGCGACGCTTCCTCGCAGGCTTCTTCGTGATAGGCGTCCCAATTGGCCGTGGGCGCTTGCGGCGTGAAGGGAACGGCAAGATTCACCGTCGCCGGCAACGGAGCGTTCGCGGCGGGAGCGGGCAGCGGCCGCAGCGACGAAAACGACATGGCCGGCGGAAGACGGCTCGCATGCCAAGCAACCCAGGCGTCCGCCAGGCGGACGCGCTCCGCATAGGCGGCGGCGACGACGGCCGCGAGCACGGCGGCGACGACGATGTGGCGGAGAAAACGGCGCATAAGGAGACGGCGGTTGGCGGTTAGAGTTGGGGTTGATCACGTCTGCGCGTGTTCGCGCAGCCAATCGCGCAGGACGCGCGTGGCGCGCACGTCATCCTCATTGTACAGGAAGATCTTCTCGAGGAGCGCCGCATCCCGCATGCGCAGCCATTGCTCGAACCACAGGACGGAATTGGCGCCGGACGCATCCTCGGCGCGCCAGCGGAAGCCGAGAAACGACGCGATGTCCTTGAGCGAATAAAACGACAGCGGGAAGAGGACGGCCGGCCGCATCTTCGCAAGCAGGTCGACCAGGTTGCGCGCGAGAATGCCGCGCGCGGCGTTCGTCGCACCGAACCGCGCGGCGAAGCGGCGCACGACGTCGGCCTCGAACGCGCCGTAGTGGAAGATCGGCGCGTCCGGATAGCGTTCGACGAACGCGAGAAACTCCCGCCACATGGCCTCTTCCTTCGTCGCGTCCTCGGCGAAAAAACGATAATATGTTTCCTTCCCTCCCTGGACGGCCAACACGCCGAAGAGATAATCCAAATCGCGCAGCGGATCGCTTTCCACGTCGAAATACAATTCGACCTCGGCGGACGGCAGCTCCACGCGCTCGCGGACGATGGCGCGCCGCTCCGTCAGCGCCACGGCCTGATCGCGCAGACGCTCCAGGCGCGCGGGGTCGACGGCGGGCACGCGCCGCGCCAACTCGTTCGCGCTCAGCGCGGCAAGCGCCGTCACGGTGCGCACGCCGGACGCCTCCAGGCGCGCGGCCTCCTCGCGCCACACGCGGTTCAACAGCGACAAGCCGTCGCAGGATTTGGCCAGCGCGCGGCACTCGGAAAACCAGGGCGACTGCTTGCAGCCGGACGTGAGGAAATGCGGCGGGCGCCGGCCGGAGAGGATGCGCTCGATGGCGTCCAGCGTCAAGGCGTATTCCTTCTCGAAACGCTCGACGAGAAACGTCAGCGCGACGCCGTCCGGCGTGATCACGTACCCCTGCGGCGGACGCACGCCCTGCAGGCGGCCCAGAAGCTCCGCGTAAAAGCAGGCTTGGAACTTGTATTCGTCCTTGAGCGCGCGGCCGCGCTTCATGTCGGCGGCGACGTAGTAATAGTCGCCGAGAAGCGACCGCCCGCCGACGCGTTCCAACACGTCTGGGTGGCCGACCCAATGGCCGTCCACGAGCACGCCGTGGAAAATCGTGCGCCGCCCGGCGCGCATGAAGGCGAGCGTCTGCGCAAAGGCCTCATCCACGTCCTCGGCCGACACCTCGGCCACGTCGGGACGGCCCGCCAGCAGCGCGCGCTGCACGTCTTCAACCAGGCCGTCGTCCTGCAGCGCTTCCATCAGCGGATCCAGCGCGCGCGGCCCGCTTGCGTGCGCATCAAACCACACCCAGTCCGGGCATTTGAGGTAGCGGAAAAACGTGCGTTCCGTGAGCAGGCGCGGCATGGGGAGATTATAGCACCACGGCCTTGACGAGCACGAAAAAAGCGCGCAGAGTCCGGGCGGCCTTTCCCCAAGGAGGAAATCATGGCCCAGCGTCGAAGCGTCGAACTGCTCTACATCCCGCCCGAGGAGATGGCAGCCGTCCGAAACTTGCACGACCCATCCTTCGTTCTCGAAGGCGGCGGCGACGTGATGTTCGTCGCCGTCCACCGTCGGGTTGAAGCCTGTGTTCACAACGGGGCGACGAACGCGACGTTCCAGATCGGGCCGTTCCGCCCGTTCAACGCCTTGCGCGTGTCGACCGGACTGACAGTCAGCCTCTTACGGGACATTGTGCCGCTAGACGATGAGCCGAAGCCGGGAATCGACTTCGTCGTCGTCCGCGGCACGGACGCCGTCCGCGCCGCGCTGGCGCACGAGCCCATCACCCGCTTCAACGGCGACGCCGCGCACCGCTCGCCGGGCGTCTAGCCGCGCCGCTTCCCTTCTGCCGCGCTCCCCCGTGAGCCGCGGCGGTTTTTGTTTTCTCCGCAACAAAAAAAACGGCGCCGGAGAGAATCCGGACGCCGAAGAAGCATCAGAGAGAATCGGGGACGTCGGTCTCGAGCTCGCGCAGCCAGGCGTCGGGCGCCGCGTCCGACGGCATGCGCCAGTCCCCGCGCGGACTGACGGAGGTCAGCCCAACCTTGGGCCCGTCGGGCGCGCAGGAGCGTTTGAACTGGTTGGCGAAGAAGCGCCGCAGGAACACGCCGGCCCACTTCTTGAGCTCGCCGATCTCGTACGGCCGATGCGTGAGCGGGTTTTCCCGCGAGCCGAAGGCGTGCCAGGCGAGCCGCAGGATGCGCGACGGCTCGAAGCCGTAGCGCAGGAACGAGCGGCCGAAAAAGTCGTGCAGCTCGTACGGGCCGACCAGCTCCTCGGTCTTCTGGGCGATCTTCCCCTTCGCGTCCGCCGACGTGAGCTCGGGCGAGATCTCGAGCGAGAGCACGAGCTCGAGCGCCGCACGCGTGTCGGGCTCATGCGTGAAGACCGCGTCCTTTGCCCACCCGATGAGGGAGGAAATGAGCGTCTTCGCCACGTCCGCGTTGATGCCGTAGTGGCTGAAGTGGTCGGCGCCGTACGTGCACCAGCCGAGCATCAGCTCGGACAGGTCGCCGGTGCCAAGCACCAGGCCGCCGTGGCGCGCGCAGGCCGAGAACAGGATGTGCTTGCGCGTCCACGCCTGCACGTTCTCGAAGAAGAGATCCTCCGCGTCGGTCCCGCGGCGACAGCCGAACATCTTGAACGTCTCGTCGGCGATCGCGGCGATCGGAATTTCCATGAACGTCGCGCCGACCGCCTTGATGAGGTCGCAGGCGGCCCGGTACGAGGCCTTCGTGGTGCCGAATCCCGGCATGGTGATGCCGATGAGGTTCGACCGCGGGAGCCCCAGCATGTCCAGGGCGTAGCAGGCGACGAGCAGCGCGTGCGTCGAGTCGCGCCCGCCGGAAACGCCGAGGATGATCTTGCGGCGCTCGGGAGGCAGGTTTTCCAGGCGGCGCATGAGCGCCGTCGCCTGGATGAGGAACGTCTCGCGGCAGCGCTCGTTGCGCGTGCGACGGTCGTGCGGGACGAACGGATGCGGGTCGACGTCGCGACGCAGCTTCCGGTAGACCGCGTCCCGCGCGCCGCCGAGCGGCTGCGGGAACGCGACCCGGCGGAACGGCCGCGCGTTGTCGGCGGCGTTCTGGCCGAACGACCGCCACGTCATCCGCTCCTGGACGAGCAAGGTCGGATCGACGTCGGCGACGACGACCTGTCCCTCTTTCTTGACCGGCCCCTTGGCCCCGAACACCATCCCGTTGAACCGCTTCGCACGGGTAAGCAGCGTCCCGTTCTCGGACACGAGCCCGTCGCCGTCCCACGCGAGATCCGTCGAGGATTCGCCGTAGCCGGCCGCGGCGTACATCTGCACCGCCACGTTCTTGCCGGAGGAACCGTCCACCAGCAACTGCCGGTAGTCGGCCTTGCCGATGGTGATGTCGGACGCGGACAGGTTCGCGAGCACGGTCGCACCCGCGAGCGCGGCATGCGCCGAAGGCGGAATCGGGACCCAAAGGTCTTCGCAGACCTCGTTGTGCAGAACGAAGGCCGGATTCGCCTCCGACGCGACGAGGATGTCGAGACCGAACGGCACCGTCTGGCCGCACAGCGTGACTTCGTTGATGAGCGCTTCGCGGGCCGCGGCGAACCAGCGGCCCTCGTAGAACTCGCGGTAGGTCGGCGGATAGGCCTTGGGCGCGACGGACAGGAAGCGGCCCTCGATGAGGGTCGCGGCGACGTTGAACAGCGACGTGCCGACGAGGAGCGGCAGGCCGACCGAAACGGCCATGCCCTTCCAATCCTTGGACCGGTTGAGCAGCGTCTCGAGCGCCTCGAGCGACTCGCGCAGCGTCACGCGCTGGTGGAACAGGTCGGCCATCGAGTAGCTCGACAGGCCGAGCTCCGGGCACAGCGCGTAGCCGGCGCCCTGCTTCCAGGCGCGCTGCAGCGCGCCGACGTGATACGCGGCGTTCTGCCGCGGATCGCCCACGCACACGCGCGGAATCGCCAGGGCCACGCGCACAAAGCCGTGCGTGCGGACGTCGAGGAAACGAGCGGATTCGGATGTCATGGAACGTCCCTTCAGCTTCGGAGCCCGGCGGGATGCCGGGATCCGGAGAAAAGGCGGGACGGACGGAAGAGGTCCGTCCCGAGTTCGTCAGGCGCGTGCGTTCAGACGGCGCACGCGACGAAGGGGCTCTCGGTGTAGCCGAACACCTCCTTGAAGAAGGCGACACGGTCGGCCGGGCCGGTGATCTTGGCCGGGTTGTCCGAGAGCTTCACGGTCGGAAACCCGTTGGCCATGACCACCTTCATCACCAGCGAAAGCGTCTTGAACCCGACGTCGTTGGTGAGCATCGTCCCCCAGCCGAAGCCGGTGCCGATGCGGCCGCGGAAGCGCTCGTGGAGTGCGACGATCGTCTCGGCCGTCAGGCCGTCGCTGAAGACCACGGTCGCCGTGCGCGGGTCGATGCCGTGGCGGCGATAGAACCGGATGGCGCGCTCGCCGTAGGCGAACGGGTCGCCCGAATCGTGCCGGACGCGGCGGTAGCGTTCCGCCCACTCCTTGGTCGTGGTGCGGAAGAAGTACTCGCTGCCGAACGTGTCCGTCAGGGCGACGGCGAGATCGGGCCCGTACCGGTGCCACCATAGCTCGTGTGCCGTCTGGAACGAGCCGCGGATCTGTTCCGGCTCGTTCCCGAACAGGTTCGCAAGCACCATGGTGATCTCGTGGGCGATGGTGCCGGTCGCTTTCGTCCCGATCTCCTTGGCGTACAGGACGCTGGACGTGCCGGCGAGCAGCTCGGGCGCCTCGTTCATGACGATCTCGAGCACCCGCTTATGCCAGCGCGTGGAAAACGCGCGGCGCGTACCGAAGTCGGTGAACGCGATCTGCTTGCTCTTGAGCAGCTTCAGCTTGGAACGGAGGCGCCGCTCCCCTTCCTGCCACACCGCGGCGTCGCGCAGTCCCGCTTCCTTCTGTTTCGCGCGGAAGTAAAGCTCGTTCATCACCTTCAAGGAATAGATCTCCCACGGGGACGACGTCGGCCACGTCCCGCTCGCGACGATCTCGTGCTGGCCGTCCGCCGTGCGGATCTCGTACGCCGGCAGGCGGAAGTCCCGCAGGAAATCGACGTACGCCTTGGTGAACAGGCCGGGCTTGACGTTGGCGCCTGCGAGCAGGAACCGCGCTTCCTCTTCGCTGAGCGTCAGCGAACGGACGTGGTCGAGCTGCTCGCGCAGGGCCTCGACGGGCACGTAATCCGCGAACCGCACGCTCGTAGTGCGGTTCTTGGACGCGAGCGTGACGGGAACGTCCGGGAACAGCTCTCGGATGAACTGCTGCATCGTCAGCTTGTAGAGATCCGTGTTCAACACGGAGTCCGCGATCGGGTTGTCGGGCGAAAGAGCCATCGCTTCGTCTCCTGCTCCGCCGCCCACTCCATGTGGGAGGCGGGGAAAAGACGGCAAGCCGAGAGACCGGCTTGCCAGGAAAGATCAGAACGTCAGATGCCGGAGCCGCGCGTCTTCGCGCAGGTGCTGCAGGAGGATGAGCGAGCTGGCGTGGGTGATCTGACCGCAGTCGAGCAAGGCGAAGGCCTCGCGAAACGTCAGCTCCCACACCTCGCCGGTCTCGTGCCCGTCGCCGCGCGGGTGCAGCTCGCCGACCGGGCCCCTCAGCGGCGCGAGGTACAGGTGGAGCTGTTCCGTGGATCCGCCGACCGACGGGAAGACCGTGGCCACGTGGACGAACGTCTCCGCGGCGACGTGCAGGCCCGTCTCCTCCGCGAGCTCGCGCGCCGCGGCCGCCCGCGGCGGCTCGCCTTCCTCGATCATGCCCGCCGGCACGCCCCACGCCACGACGACGTCGCGCGGCGCGGCGATCTCTTCGGGGCTTGCGCCTTCCGCGAGCGCGCGGCGCACCGCCGCCCGGCCCTCGGGCAGCAGCGCGTACGCGCGCAGATGCCGCGGGGCGCACAGCAGGTACGCCAGGCCGCGCTCCCAATCCACCGGCAGCATCGCGCAGGCGCCGCCGCGCTCCATCAGGTCGAAGCGGTACGGCCGGTCGTCCGGCTGGAAGTCGAGCAGGTTCAGGAATCCGCGGCGCACCACGCGCAAATCGCGCAGGCGGAACGTTTCGGGCATCGTGCCGAGTTGTGCCACGCGCCTCATGGAATGATCCTCTGCTTCGGACGCCGAAGGATTCGGCGGCCGGAGAAAGAACGCGAACGCGGGGTTCGCGAGATCCGCCGTCAGGCGGAAGGAAACTGGAAGGCAAGGCGCTTCACCGGCAGATCGTCCTCGGGGGCGAAGACGAGTTCGGCGGCGGCCGTGCGGCTGCCGCGGACCTCCATCGCCGCGGCCGGACCGAGGTCCAGCGAGTCGACCATGGCACGCACCGGCCGTTTGTCCGCATCCAGAAGCTCGAAGCGGATCATCGTGTCGGAGGGCAGGTTCACCGGCTTCCAGCCGAGCGGCTGGTCCACGTTGGAACCGGCGAGCACGAGGCCCGGCACGTCGAAGAGCGGCGCGGCGCCCATGGCGCGCACGTAGCCGGTCGAGCCGATCGGCGTCGCGACGATGGCGCCGTCGGCGCGCAGGCACGCAATCCGCTCCTGCCCGTCCACCGAGACGCGCAGCCAGGCCGTCTGCCCGCTGGCGCGTTCCAGCCAGGCGTCATTGACGGCCACGTGCTCCCGCGCGGAGCCGTCGGCGCGCTCGATGCGCACGCGCAGGAACGGCGTCCGCCGCATGCGCAGGTCCGTACGCGCGAAGAAGGCGCGCGGATCCGGCGGCAGACGGTTCATGAAGAAGCCGCGATGGCCGGCGTTCAGGCCCACGAACGGCAGGCGGCGGCGCCCATGCGCGCGCAGCATCTCCAGGAAAAATCCGTCGCCGCCGATCACGGCGATGCAGGTCGGCGGGCCCGGAGGCGCGGCCGCCTGAATCTGCGCGGCCAAATGCATCGCGTCCGGCTTCTCCGGATCAGCCAGCGCCAACGGGCGCTGCAAGACGTCGGAGACGACGACCGCCTGGTCGGGCGGCGGCGCGCCGCGGTACAGACGCCACCGGGCGGCGTACGCGGCCACCGCCGGGCTCAGCAAATCGTCCGCCGCCTGGCGATGGAACAGCCGGTCGCGCGCCTGCGTGCTCGATCCTTCCGGCGTGTCGCCGAGGATGCGCGCATGCGGCGGCAGGTCGTCCGGCGCCAGGGGATACGGCGCGCGGCGGACGACGGCGAAGTTCAGCCGCTCCCACAGCTCGCGGCCGCCAAGCCACCTGGCCTGGATCTCGGAAGCGCCGCGCGCGCCGCCGGCGAGCAGGTCGGAACCGACCACGTGCCACACCTCGTCGCCCGCGCTACGGAAGCGGGCGTCGAGCTCGGCCGTGCGCGTGAAGACGTCCCGCTCCAAATCGTCGAGCAGGACGTGGACGCGCGGCAGGCCGCCGAAGGCGAGATCCGCCATCGCGGCGCGGTGGCCGGGAGAAACGTCGTCGACGCTTTCCTTGTCCGGCCGGCGGCCGCACGGAATCACGTGCACGCCATCGAAGTGCGCGGCAGCCAAGCGAGCCACCGCTTCGTGCAGACGGGTCGGCGGATTGAAGCTGCCGCCGAAGAGCGCGATGCGTTTGGCCAATGGACGCTCCTTGAAAAGGTTCGCTTTCAGCCACGGCCTCCGCCTTCATGGCGGGAGCCGTGGAAAAAGGCCGTCGCGCTCCACGAGAAGCGGAGGGAGACGGCAAGAACGTCAAATGGAAAGAGCGCTCAGGGTGCGACGATGTCCTTCGACGCCACGAAGCGAATGTCCTTCGCCCGCAGGCGATCGATCATCGCCTCGACGCTGCCCGGGATTGGCACCGAACGCGTGGCATCCTCCACGAGGACGACCTCGAAGCCGAGGTCCGCCGCGTCGAGCGCCGTGAAGCCGACGCAGAAGTTGAGCGCGAGCCCCGCGACGAAGAGGCGCGTGACGCCGTAGCCGCGCAGGATCCCGTCGAAGCCCGTCGACCGTCCGAGGTTGTCCGTGAAGGCGCTGTAGCTGTCGCACTTCGGGTCTTCCCCCTTCGAGAAGATGGCGCAGCCGAGCCATGTCAGGCTTCGATCCAGCCGCGTCTCCTCCCAGTGCGGGAGGCCGTGATAGGACCACGGCATCTGCTGCTGCCCGCGGCAGTGCTCCAGGTACCAGCGCAGGTACGCCAGGTCGAAGGACGGCGAGGCGACGCGGTTCGGCGCCCAGCCCTTGATGCGCGCGAGCGTGAGCGGTTCGCCGTTCGCCTCGACGCCCTGGTACGAACCGGCGAAGCCGACGTGGCCGAACGGATGCACGTCCTCCGTCGCGAAGCGCAGCTTGAAGCTGCCGGCGAGATCTTCGACCACCGGAACGATCTCGTCGCCGCCGGGGACGGCGAGGCCGCCTCCGGGCATGAACGTCGGCGTGACGTCTACTGCAAGAACGGCATCGTGGCCGCGATCGATCAAGATCCTGTTCTCTTCCATGCCTTCCTCCTCGTGAAAAGAGCGTGTGAACGTGCCGTCTTCCGCCAAGATCGGGGCCAAAAACGACGGGCGACCTTAGCAGAAACACGACAGACCGTCAACCGGCGGCGGCCGGCTTCCGCGTCCCGCCCGGGGGCCGGGGGCGCGGAAGGAGCCGCCGGACGGCTCCGCCTCTTCGTTTGTGTAACTTTGACACGAAGTAAAATCGCCGTCAAGCGCCTGGTTTTCCGCCGCGAAAAAACCGGCCGAAGCCGGTTGGAGAACGGGGATTACGCGCGCGCCAGGCGCAAGCCGCACTCGGGCGGCAGCACGTACCGCGCCATCGCCTCGAGCACGCTGCCCGTTTCCGTCACGACGACGGGAACCTGGTCGCGCGGCAGCAGGGAGGCCGTCCGCTGCCCCACCGTCCAGACCCGCTGCTCGAAGAACGCGACGGCATCCTCGATCTTGCCGCTTCCGTCCTCCGCGGGCGGCCCGCCCGACGAGGAAATCAGGCGCAGCACGTTGACGGGGATGAGCCGCTTGCGATGCTTGAAGACGGCCGAAATGTCCGTCTCGTACGCCTGAAGGCGGCCGTTGGCGGCGATGAGCACGTCCAGCGACGCCACGAACGCGTCCGAATACGCGGCCGCCGTTTCCGCGACGTAGACCGGCTGCTCGTCGTCCGCCACGTAGAAAAGGTACGGCAGGCAGTTGAAGCCGAGCTGTCGGCAATTCGTCTCGCGCGCTGCCGCCATCACCGCGGCGTCCACGCCCATGTCGGACGCGCCGTGGACCAGGACGATCTCGATGCCGTCGAAGGAGCGCCGCAGGCGGCGGACGGCCTGGACGAGGATTTCCTGGCACAGGATTTCATACGCGCGCGGCTGCACGCCCCACGCGCGGCACTGCTCCGGCGTGAGGCGGCTGTAGCCGTTCATGCCAAGCACGAAGGTCGACGGCGTGCGCGCCAGATGCGCGTTGACGGCCACGGGCCGTTCGTCCGGCAGGTAGATCTTCTTGCGAAAGAACCGTTTTCGATACGTGCGGCGCCCGACGGGCTGATCCGGCGTCAGGCACTCGACCCCCGGCAGTGGCGAAAGGGAGAGATCCGTTCCTTCTTCCTCCGCGTACACCGCGACGCCGGCGCCCGTGCGTTCGATCCGATAGGCCATGAGCTTCTCCTCCTGTCGCCCCGCGAAGACGGGACGCGGTGTTTTTGCACGAAAAAGCCGGCACGTCAAGGCGCGTCGGCTACAGGCCCTGTTCCCGAATGCCGCATGCGCGAACAAGGCCTTACAGCACATCCACGAACGCGGGCGCCCGCTTGGCGAAGCGGTACAGCGCCGCCGGACGGTGCGCACAGCCCGCCGTGCGTCTCCCCGTCGGCACCACGAGGCCGAGCGCAAGCAGCTTGCGCAGGAAGTTGCGCTTGTCGAGCGCCTGGCCGAGAAACGCCTCGTACGCCGCCTGCAGGTCGGACAGCGGAAACGCCTTCGGCAGCAGCGACCAGGCGACGTTGGAGTAGCCGAGCTTGGCCCGCACCCGCGCGAGCGCCGCGCGCGCCATCGCGCGGTGGTCGTAAGCCAGCGGCGGCAAGCGGGAGGCCGGCCACCAGCGAACGTCCGCGTAGCGATCCGTCGTCTTCAGCGCGACGCCCGCGGCGGGCACGAGCGCGAACCAAGCGACGGTGACCACGCGCCCGAGGGGGTCGCGATCCACGGCGTCGAAGGTGCCCAACTGTTCCAGGTACGCATCAGTGACGCCCGTCTGCGTGCGCAAAATGCGGCGCGCGGCCGCTTCCGTCGTCTCGCGCGCGCCGATCACGCCTCCCGGAAAGGCCCACCGGCCCGCGAAGGGCTTTTTTTTCATCTGCACGAGCAGCACGTGCGGCGTGCCGCCGATCACCGTGAAGATCACGGCGTCGGTCGCCACGCGCGGCAGGGAATCGTCAGCCATAGTGTTCGTGTTAAACCGACACGAATGATAGCGAAAAATCCCGCGGCCGTCAAGCGGGACGGTTGACATAAAGCCGCGAACCGCATATCATCCTCTCTCGTCCCGAAGCGCGGGGCGATACGCGTTCAACCGAACGCAGGAGACACGCGATGAGAAAGGCCGTGTTGATCGCCGCTTTGATCTTGTTCCCGGGCTGCTGGGGCGCGTGCGTGAGCAGTGGCCGCGCGGAGCACGCCTTGCATGCGGAAGGCTGGACCGACGTGACGGTCGGGGCGGGGCACTGGATTTCGCCCCACATCATCGAGGGCTGCTCGACATCCGACGACGTCGCGTTCTCGTGCTCGGGCCTGAATCCGGCCGGGCACCCGTCATCGGCCACGGTCTGCTGCGGCTTCTGGTTCAAGGGCTGCACCATCCGCCACTGACGCCCGTCCGCAGACGTTCTGCGCGCGCCGCCGCTCTCTCATGAGCCGCGGCGGTTTTTGTTTCGTGTACGAATCAACGAATGGGGACGCAGCCATTAGCTGTTAGGGCGAGGCACGTAGGGCGGGGGTTGTCCTCCGCCGCGCCGAGCGCCTAGAACCTGAAACCTAACACCCAATTCACCTCCCAAGACCTGACCCCGTCTCCTGCCGGAAAAAATCCTTCCAGGCCTGCCAGAGCGCCCCGCGCGCGTCCGCCTCTTCCGGCGGCCAATCGCTGGCGCCGAGATCCAGCAGGACCGTCAGCGCGGCGCGCGTGAGCAAGGCGAAGCGGAACGCCGGGTCCGCGCGCGGATCGCGGCCGAACGCCGCGGCGCCGATGTCGGCCCACGCGTCGGCCCGCCGGCGGAGATCGTCGGCCGTCACGCGCGGGTCGCGGATGCCCATCGCGTCCGCCCACCACGGGAAGACGACTTCGTAAAACGGCGGACGGTACGACCACGTCAGGTTGGCGAAGAGCACGTAGGCGTCCGACGCCGCATCGACTTTGACGTCGAGGCCGGAAAGATGGCCGTGCGTGAAGTGCGGCGGCGCGGCGTTCGGAGGAAGACGAGCGATCCATGCGTCGCGCAGACGGCTGGTCTCGCCGGCCGAGAGGCGCCGGTGCGGGCTGGCGTCCGCGATGGCGCGGAAGTGGGCGAAGGCGGCGAGCGCCTGCTCGCGCGCGCCGTCCGACGGCGGCGGGAACCAGGCGGCGATCGGCAGCGCGCCGCGCGCGAAGGCCGCCAGGAAATCCCGGTGCCGCGCGAGGTCGGCGCCGTCGGGGCGCCGCGCATGCCAGAGATCCGGCAGCGCCGTCAGGTCCTCGAACAGCAGGAAGCCGTAACCGCGCGCCTCGCTCCACGGCTCGTCGCGCAGGATCCGCGGCAGCCGCACGCGCGGCGTGCGTATCTGCGGCGCCACCTGGCGGATGATGAATCCTTCGTCGAAGCGCAGCGGGCGCAGCTGAAGCTTGAGCACGGCCGTCTTCCCTGCCGCGTCGGCGACGCGGACGATGCGGCTGCCGATCTTGCGCGGGTCGTAATAATACCCGGTGAAGACGGCATCCGGATCCGACGGCTTCCATCCGTACGCGTCTTCGATCTCGCGCCGCGCGCGGGCGACAAGATCCGCGGCGTCGTCCGCTGCCAGGGCGTTGTCCGTCAATCGGTTGCCGATCACGTCGGACATACTCAATGCGCCGGCCCGAAATTCCCCGGCGCGTAGACGTTGCGCGCGTTCCACAGCAGCCAGCCGGACGCGCCCGCGTCGCGCGCCGCGCGGATCTCCTCTTGCACCTGCGCAACGCCGTAGACGGCGCCCAGGTTGAAATCCTGCAGCCACGGACGGAAATGCCCGCGCACCGACGAGGAGGACGCCGTGATCGAGCCCCGGTTGCAGGCGTCCAATGATCGCTTCACGACGTCGTACGGATGGTCGGCGGGATTGGCGAACCCGTCGAAGCCGTCGGCGAAATGCGACGGATAGACCATGGGCGACAGAAAGGACGCGGAGGGCAGGACCGCGCGGACCCGCTGGCCTATGCCCTGCCCGTCGTCCGCCCAGCACGTGATCCCGAAAATGTCGAAGGACGTCGGGATGCCCGCCGCGCGCAGACGGTCGCCGACGGCCTTGAAGAACGAGACCATGACGCCGTTGCGCGTCTGCGTCGCAGGCGAAAAGACGGGATAGACGGCGCCGGCGTCCGACGGGAAGCGCACGTAGTCGAACTGCGCCTCGTCGAACCCGCGCGCGTAGGCCTCGCGCGCCAGCGCCTCGGCGTTGCGCACGGCGTCCGGCGCGGCCGGATCCAGCCACGCGTAGCCCGCCGCGTCACGCCAAAGGCCGCCGCCTTGCGCCCGCAGCGCCGCGGACGGATGCGCGGCGGCGTAGACGGCGTCGCGCATCACGACGATGCGCGCGATGCGGTACAACCCGTCGCCGCCGAGCCGCCGCAGCAGGCCGTCGAGATCATGGATGGCCGGCGCCGGATCGGCCTGCGCCTCGAGCGCCGGGTTGCGCGGCGCGAAGGCGAGCGCGCCGTCATCCTCCTGCGCGTCGATGACGACGGCATTCAGCCCCGTCTTCTTCGCGAACGCCTCCAGCGCCGGCTCGCGCGCTCCGCCGGCCGACGCCGCCGTCCAGAAGAACCCGCGCACTTCCGCGGGCAGCGGCACGCGCGCAGGCGGCGCGTAAGCGGGATCGGGCAGGCGCACCGATGACGTCGGGAGCGCGATGGGCGCGGGAGCATCCGCCCGCGCATCGGCGCGCGGCATCGAAGGGCCGCGCGTGAAGACGAAAAGCACGACGCCGGACGCCGCCCACGCGAAAACCGCGGCCGCAACGACGGGCCGGCGGATTTCAGATCCCCGTTTGTCGGTCGGGGTGCCCATGGATGCGCGGTTACTTCGCGGGCTCGACCGTCACCTTGTTCATCTTGTCGCCGATGCTGATTTTGTCCACGACGTCCATCCCGCTCACCACATGGCCGAAAATGGTATAGGCCTTCGGTAGCGGATAATCCGCCAGCATGATGAAGAACTGCGAGCCGTTCGTGTTGGGGCCGGCATTCGCCATGGCCACCGTGCCGCGCGCGTAGGTGTAGGAATCCTTCAATTCGTCCGGGAATTGGTAGCCGGGGCCGCCCGTGCCGTTGCCGTTGGGGTCGCCGCCCTGGATCACGAAGCCTTCCTCGCGCCGGTGGAAGGTGAGGCCGTCGTAAAATCCGTTGGACGCGAGATACACGAAGTTCGAGACCGCCATCGGCGCGGTGTCGGGATACAGCGCGATCACGATGTCGCCCTTGTCCGTCGAAATGCGGACTTCCTTATGGTCGATCTGATCTTTCGGCAGGACGCCCGGGAACGTCCATTTTTTGGCGTGATCCGTGTTCATAGAAGATGCGGGGACAGACCCTTGCGATTGTCCCGCCGCGGGAGAAGGAGAGGAAGAAGCGGCGGGCGCGGGCGAAGACGGGGACGCGGCGCACCCGGCGCCCAGAAGCAGCAAAGCGCCGAGGGCGAGCGGAAACGCGTACAAAGGCTTCAGCGTCATAGGGAGGGATTATCGCGCCGCGGCGGCGGGCGCGGCTTGGCTTATCCGTTGGATCTGGAACTGCTGGGTCTGGATGATGATCGAGGCCAGCACGACCAGGACGGACAGCACGCACACGATGGCCGCGAGCAGGCTGATCAAGTTCAAGGAACCGAACGGAACGGTGGAGCACGCGTAGCACGCGGGGGCGTCCGCGGGCGGAGCGGCTTTCGCTTGGGCGGCGCGGGGTGATTTCTTGATGGGCATATCCTCCTATTAGGAATTCGCAAGACAAGTATACGTCACGGCGAGGGATGCGCGGAAGCGACGGCCTCGCCGGGCGCGCAGCCGTCCCCCAGGCGCCAGCGCACGATGACGCGGTAGGAGATGCCGAAGGGCAGCGGCAGGTCGCGCGACGTGACGGTCGCGGATCGGCCGAGCTGAAACGCGCCGCCGCAGCCGCCCGCGTCCAACGGATCCGACAGCAGCACGGCATCTCCCTTCGCGTCGACCGCCGCATCGTACGCCTCATAGCCGACCGCGTCCGGCGGCGGCGCGGCCAAGAGACCGCTCAAGACGTCCCGCGCGCGCGCCGGGCGCGTGAACGACACGGCGGCGCCGACGCCCCACACGGACGCCGGCTGTCCGCCCACGGACGTGGACAGTGTCCATCCGTCCGCCGACGCGGCAGCCGGATACGCCTGCCATGCGTCAAGGTCCGGCCGATAGCGATACAGCACGGGCGCTTCGCCAACGAGATCGGCCGGCACGGCGAAGGTCAGCTTGAACGGCGTCGGCGCCGACATCGGCAGCGCGGAGACCGCGTACGCCTTCTGCATGATCGCCGAGAAGGCCGACAGCGCGAAGCGCGTGATCGTCGGCGGCGGAGCGGACGGGCTCCAGACGCCGCTCACGCGCACGGCGCCGTCCGCGGAGGAGACCCGGCCCGACTCCGGCAACGGCAGCCACAACACCAAGCCCGTCCCGATCAGGGCGGCCAAGGCGACGAGAAGGGCGGACCACATCCGCCGGCGTTTCCTCCTGAAGCGCGGCATGGCCGCAGTGTACCGCTTTCTGAGAGGAGAGAGCAAAACGCCAGCGGAAATTCCAACTCTCAGGATCAAAGATTCAAATAATCGGGCATTTTCCCCTTCGATCGTTTCTTCCGCTCCTCCGTTTATTTTAATCTTTGATCTTGGAATTTCCTCCGTTTACGTCCCAAACGGCGCTTCCCACGGGAACTCGGCCCGCCCGAAATGGCCATACGCCGCCGTCGCGCGGTAGATCGGACGATCGAGCCGCCAGCGCTCGACGATCGCGTCGGGACGAAAATCGAAGTTCCGCCGCACCAGCTCGCCGAGGCGCACCGTCGTGCCGCGCGCCTTGTCCGCGGCGCCGAGCGCCTCGACGGAGATCGGCTCCGCGCGCCCGGCGGTGTACACAAGCGTGACGATGGCGGAGGATACCAGGCCCTGCTCCACCAGGAACCGCGCGGCGGCGCGCGCGGCGTCGGCGCCGGCGCGCTCGGCGGCGCGCGGATCCTTGCCGGACAGGGCGCGGTCGCAAAACGGCACGAGGCCGCCGTAGGCGTCCGCCCCGAGACGTTGCCCGTTCATGCCCGAGGCCGAATGGAAGCCCGCGTGCGTGAAGGCGCCGGCGGGGTTGACGTGGACGTGCATGTTTTCCGTCGAGCCGGCGACGGGCGCGACCACGCGCTCGAGGATCGCGAGCCGGACGTCGTTCGGCGCCACCTCCGGCGCATGAGAGGCCAGTACCGTCACGGCGCGCATCGCGTCCTTCTCCATCGAGACCTGCACGCACCCGTCCGGCCGCAGCCAGGAAAAGGACGGATCAAAACGGCGCGCGTCGTCGAGCCGACGCGCCAGCGCGTGCGCGTACGCGAGCGGACGCGGCAGCATCTCGCGCGTTTCGCGCGTCGCGTATCCGTTCACGACGACGGCGCCCGACGGGCCGGACAAGCCGCGGCGCTCCTCGGAAGGCTTGTCCACGTTCACGAACACTTCCAGCTCGTCCCCATACCCGATGTCCGCGTACACGGAACGGGCCAAGGCCGCCATGTCGAAATCCGCGGCCGAATCCCATTCGCCGGCGATCACGAGCATGCCGTGCGAACCAAGCACGGAAAAGTTCGTGCGCGAAGACGGGTCGCGGCGCAGACACTCGTCCACCAGCGCATCGGCAATCTGGTCGCACATCTTGTCGGGATGGCCCGGGAGGCATGATTCGGCGGTTTTGCGCATAGGGGGACAGGAGCCGGTAGCTAGGGGGCTAGGGGCTAAGGAAGACGGTCGATAGAGATCTCTGTAAAAGTCCCCCTTGTGTCATCCTGAGCACCGCTCGGCGGGGCGAAGGATCACGAGATTCACAGATGCGTGATCCCTCCCCCGACATCCGTCGGGGGAGGGATGACACAGAACGGACTTTTGCAGAGATCCCAATACTCAACAGGCGGAAACGGTAGCAGAAGAACGGACGCACTGACAAGAAAAAGGCGGCGCGGACCAGATCCACGCCGCCCGTCGGTTGTGTCGCGCGGAAGACTCTAGGGGACGTACACGCCGGCCTTTTTGAGCTCGCTCATGCGCTGTATCCAACGACGCGCCAAGAAACTTATCCACAGCCGTCTCGTTTTCCGCTGACGTTCGCGTACTTGCGTTCGGTTTTTGTTCGGTCTATCATGCGAACAGAAAACGAAAACGCCTATGGCTCCCTCACTCACCAAAAAACAAGCCGAGATGCTCGCGTTCATCCGCGCGCACATCGCCGAGCACGAGTACGCGCCGAGCTACCGCGAGATCGCCGAGCACTTCGGCCTCTCGTCGCCGGCGACCGTGCACCAGCACGTGCGCTCGCTCATGGACAAAGGCATGCTCACCAGCGGCGAAGACGGCACGGCGCGTTCGCTCGAGGTCGTGGATCCGCAACCGCTTCCCTCGTTCGCCGTGATGCTCCCCTTGGCCGGGCTCATCACCGCCGGCCAGCCGATCGAAGCCGTCGAGGAGCGCGAGACGATGGCCGTGCCTACGCAGTTCGTCGTGGACGGCGCCAACTCGTACGTCCTGCGCGTCAAAGGCCAATCGATGATCGAGGACGGGATTTTGAACGGCGATTTCGTCGTCGTCGAGCGCAATCCGTCGCCTAAAAACGGCGAGGTCGTCGTCGCGCTGCTCGACAATGCGTACGCCACGCTCAAACGGTTCTACCGCGAGCGCAACCGCATCCGCCTGCAGCCGGCCAACCACACGATGAATCCGATCTACGTAAAAGATTGCATCATCCAAGGAGTCGTGAGAGCCGTGATCCGAAAATTCCAGCCCGTCTAATTCGCCGCACAATTCCCTGCCCGCGATCCAAACGTTCGCGACGTCATGGTTGATTCGTTTTGCTTAATTTCAAGAGGAGGGCCCCGCATTTGTTGAGCGCGGATGCGGGGCGCCTCCGACCAAATTATGAGACGAAGAAAGACGCCGCTCTTCGCACGAGACACCAGGTTTCCGTCCCGACGACGCGCCGTCCCGGCTCCTCCTGCGGGGACACGCGCGGATCGCGGATCAACGGAAACCTCATGCCTGGCGCGAAGAAATTCAAAACAAGCCGTCAGCCGTCAGTTGTCAGGAGAGAACACAAGCTGAAGGCTGAGGGCTAAAGGCTAAAAGCTAATCACTCCCCTTATGACCGCCATCGCCCTGCGCTACCCGTCGCTTCCCCTCTCGTACCGTTCGCTGCAGCGCGTACCCGCTCACCGCGCGATGTCGTTCTGGCCCGCGCTCCGCGTGCGTTTCTCGCGCCGCCGGCTGCGCCGCGCCTATCGGCAGGCAGGCCGTGCCTTCGCCTGCTGACGACCATGCCGACGCCCATGTCACTGTTCTAATTCGGAAAGCGGCCGTCCAGCACGTGCGTCCCGGGTGTCGCCTCCGACGCCTTGTCCTGGCGCGTGACGATCACTTCGTGATACGTCGCATAATCCTTTCCCGGCCGGCCTTCCCAATCCAGCATGAAAGCGCCCGTGGCGTCCGTCGCCAGTTCGCCCAGAGGCACATAGTCGAACGGATACAGGCTGAACAGCCAGCCTTCATACGACGTCTTCGCGCGGTCGATGGCCGGCAAGGTCGCATGGATCGTCAGATGGTAGAGGCCGTCCTTGAGATCGCGCTGCATCGTGCCGGATCCGCCGCCTTGCGGCTCCGCGTCCGTGAAGGCCGCGCTGGCGGGCGTGACGTCGAGAACGGGCGCGGCTGGAACGGCCGGGGGCGGCGCGGCGGACGGCGCCTCTTTCTGGCGCTTCGCATCGGCGGCGTGGCGGAAGAGATAGACGGCCGCGAGGAAGGCGCCGACCAAAAAAACGGCGCCAGCGATCGTGCGGATCGCCGAACGCGCGGAAGACGTCCTAGGCCGGTGCGGGGATCGGTATGCCATAGAGACCTCTGCAAAACTGCGTCTTTTCGTCTCATGGGCGTCCGCCGACCCCGCTCTCCCTACGTTTCCTAGGGTTCGCGGGGCTCGGCAGCCCATTTCAGCCAGAGGCTGATCAGCCTTTGGCTGACAACGAAAATCCATCAGTTTTTCAGAGGTCTCCATGGCTAATATTCTTCCACGCCGCGGAGAAACTCTCCGCCTCCATTGGGTTTCCCGCCTTTGGCGGATGGCGGCACGCGCTCGCCCAGCTCGTCGAAGACGATGGTGATTTCGCCGTCATCGCGGCGCGTGGAGCGCGGATCGCGGATCGGATGCGGTGCATGGCGCAGGCGCACGTGCTCGACGGCATCCGCGGGGATCTCGAGCAGGAAAGGCGACGGCCGGTTGAGCGCCAACGTATCGTGGCCCGCGGCCAGCGGATAGGTCAGGAACAGGCGCTTGCGGGCGCGCGTGACGGCCACGTAGAACAGCCGGCGCTCTTCTTCGATTTCGTCGCGGCTGCCCATCGCGCGCTGGTGCGGGAACTTCCCTTCCGCCAGATTGATGACGAACACGGCGTCCCATTCGAGCCCCTTGGCCTGGTGCACGGTGGACAGCACGACGCGGTCTTCCGCCTCCCCGTCGTCGGCCCCCGCGCGCGCGGCGCCGTACTCATCCGTCAGGGAGACTTCCGTCAGGAAGGACGGCAGATCGTCATAGCCCTCGGCGAACAACGCGAACTGTTCGAGATCGTCGAGCCGGTCGTCCGCGTCGGGATATTCGGCCTTGAGGTAGTCCCGATACGCTCCGGCGGCGACGAGGCGGATCATGTCCGCCGGCTGGGATTGGGCCAGAAGCTTCTCGAAAACGCCGGCGGCCTGGCGCCAGCCTTTGGCGGCGCGTCCCGTCAAGTCCAAATCCGCCTGCACGGCTTCCGCCAGCGCGGCAAAGGCGCGCGCCCGGAAGGCGATCCTGGCCGCCGTCACGGCGCCCACGCCCGGCTGCAGCGCGAGCACGCGCAGCCACGCCGCCTCGTCCTTCGGATTCGCGACCAGGCGCAGATGCGCCACGATGTCCTTCACGTGCGCGCGTTCGAAGAATTTCATGCCGCCGCGGTACTCGTAGGGGATGTCGCGCTTCATCAGCTCGAATTCCAGCGCCTGCGAATGGAAGGCGGCGCGGAACAACACGGCCTGATCGGCCAAGGCGACGCCCTCGCCGCGCAGGGCAAGCATCTGCTCGGCGACGTACTGCGCTTCCTGCTGCGCGTTGGCGGCGGGCACGACGCACGGCTTGTCGGCGGACGCGCGCACCGCTTTCAACTCTTTCTTGAACTGATGGCGGTTCTGCGCGATGACGGCGTTCGCGACGGACAGGATTTCCGGCGTGGAGCGGTAATTCGTCACCAGCCGGAACGTCTTGGCCTCGCCGTACGTCTCCGGGAAGCGCAGGATGTTGCGGATGTCGGCGGCGCGGAACGAGTAGATGCTCTGCGCGTCGTCGCCGACGACCAGCACGTTGCGGTGCGCCGACGAGAGCAGGCGCACGAGGTCGGCCTGAATGGCGTTCGTGTCCTGGTACTCGTCGGCGAGGACGTAGCGGAACTGACCCGCCAGCCGGTCGCGCACGTCGGGACGCTGCGCCAACAGGTCGCGCAGCAACAGGAGCAGGTCGTCGAAATCCACGGCGTCCGCCTCGCGCTTGCGCCGCTCGTACGACGCGTCGACGCGCTCGAGGACCGGCGCCAGGTCGAGGAAGCTCTCGTACGAGCGCTCGAGGACGTCGCGCAGCGGGAGCGCGGCGTTGCGGCGATAGCTGACGATGGCTTGGATGGTTCCGGCGGACGGAAAGCGCCGCGCCGTCGTGTCCACGTGCAAATCCTTGAGGCACAGGCCGATCAGATCCCGACTGTCTTCCTGGTCGAGAATAGTGAACGACGCCGTGCGCCCGACGTCGGCGGCGTAGCCGCGGAGGATGCGGTTGGCGACGGAGTGGAAGGTGCCGCCCCAAAGACCGGCGACCGAGGAACCCAAGAGCGCCTCCACGCGCGCGAGCATTTCACGCGCCGCCTTGTTGGTGAACGTCAGCAGAAGGATTTCCTCCGGACGCACGCCCTGGTCCAGCAGATGCGCCACGCGATACGTGATCGTGCGCGTCTTGCCGCTGCCGGCCCCGGCCAGCACGAGGCAGGCGCCATCCCCGTGGAGGACGACATCCAGCTGCTCGGCATTGAGCTCTTTTTCGTAGTCGATGCGGCGGCGGCCCGCGGGGGCGGAGAGGACGAACTCGCGCATAACGGCCTCACGATACCACGCGGGAAAAGAAGAAAGTAGCTCGTAGCAAGTAGCTTGTAGCTAGGGCGATGGAGCGCGTCTCTCGGCGCTCGGCGCGCGCTCCCTAAGCTCCTCAAGCTCCTTTAGCTCTTCAAGCTCTTAGCGGGGGCAAGCCCCCGCGCTACCTCGCCCTAGCTTCAAACAGGAAGTAGCTCGTGAGGAACGGCGGAAAGACGGTTAGATGCGTCCCTCGTCCTGACGGCTGATGGCTGTCGGCTAACGGCTGCACCCCCATGATTCGTACACAAACAAAAAACGGCCGCGTCCCTTTCGGGAAACGGGCCGCACGAGCGGTCGGGCGACTACGCGGACGGCGCGGTCGCCCTGGCCTGCAGCAACCGTGTGATCAGCGCCTCCTTCGCCGTGACGGTGGTGACAAGACCCTCGTGCGAGAACGCGAGCAGGTCGCGCTTCCAGGCGAGGGTGAGTCCCCACGAGAGATCTTCGGTCATCTGCACCAGGCGCATGTACCGCTGCCAAAACGCGGACGCCGGAACCGCGTGGCGCGGCGGGCGCTCAAATCGTGGAAAGAACCGCCCAGGGAGAGGCGTCGCGTACGTCCTCTTCATCTCGAAGACGTCGGCGGCGCCGCGCAGAAGGCGGCCGGTGAACCCCTGGATTTCGTCGAGGGAGATCTGCCGCTCCCCCGCCGGCACGCACGCACGCACCACCTCCGCGAACGGCACGTCCCAGGTGTCGAGCGCGCGGGCCGCCGCGAGGTACGCCTCCACGACGTCGACGGTCTCCTTCTCGCCAAGACCGGAGAACCACGGCAACGGATCGGGGATGATCGCCGAAGGTTTTGGAAATTCCATCACGTGCTCCTTGTCCGAGGCGGGATGCCTGGCCGGACGCCGCAACATAGCTCGTTCCCTCTGCCAAGTCAATGTCATCTGGCCATTGTACAAAAAACGGCCCGCGTCCCTTTCGGGAAACGGGCCGCGAGGACCTAAATGCTAGGCCGTGGCCGTGTGCTTGCACGCCTCGTTGAGGCGAGCGAGAAGCTTGTCCGTCGAACTGACGGTGGTCAGGCCGTGGTCGCTCTTGGAGGAGAGCCGCACGAGGTCGCGCTTCCAAGCGAGCGTGCCCCCGATCTCCAAGTCCTTGACGGAGCTCCGGAAATTCGTGAAGGCGTCGAGAATCCCGAGCGGCGCTCCGAAACTGACGATCTTCGTCCCTCCTTCGACGCGAAGCGTCATGTGCTTCGGGATCGGGAAGGACACGTACTCGAGTCCTACGGCCTTGGTGATCGCACGGGCGAAACGCCCCGTGCGTCCTCGCAGGCCGGAACCCACGCGGTGCCTCGCCTCGGTGTACGTTTGGACGATCCAGTCGAACGGGACGTCGTCCCATGTGTTCTTGGCGCGGGCCAAGGCCAGGTACGCGAAGATGAACCACTCGGTCTCGGCCTTGCCGAACGAGAGATGCGGAACCATGTCCGGCATGAGCTCGCGCGGGGTTGGCGGCTGATTTTGGTCCACGAATCTTCTCCTCTGTCCGGGGATGATTGGTTCTGAGAACCGGACAACCGTTCCTAACACATTTGACGATGTACGTCAAGAAAATAGGCGACAGAAAATGGGAGATAAAAAACGGCCCGCGTCCCTTTCGGGAAACGGGCCGCGAGAGATGCGGCGCTCCTAGAGGCAACGCACCGCTTCCGCCAGGCACTCGCGAGCGCCGGCGACATCGGCGCGACCGATCCGCTCGCTCGCGGTGGCGAGCAGCGCGTCCAGGTCGCGGGCCACAGGGCGGCGGAAGCCGTCGTCGATACGGGGACGCTCCGCAAAGAACCTCCGCACCGACTCGATCTTCTCCTGCACCGCGCGCACGTCCGCCACGCGATGCGTGCCTACGCGCGCACCGCGAGACGCGAGCGCGAGCGCTTCGTCAAGAGCGGGGCGCTGGCGCTGCAGCTGCAGGCTGCGGTCCAGCACGTCCAGGCGCTGAGCGGCGACGGACAACCGGCCCTCTCCCAGGGCCGCGGACGCGCGCGACAGGTCGGCGACGCAATGCGCGAACAGGCGCCTGTACGGGCTCACCGCCTTCGAGGCGAAGTGCTGCGCCTCGTGGAACAGGCGCCGCGCCAGCGCCGGCAGGTCGGCCGGCTTCCCTTCCGCCGCGCGCCGGACGTGCCGCTGCGCCGCCGCGACCACCGCCTCGAGATTGCGCAGCATGGCCACCGCCCTCAGCCCGATGATCGTGAGCCGCGCGGCGATCTTCGCGCAGTGCGCGTCGAGATCGGGCACGCGCTCCTGGCGGTCGCGCAGGCGGCTCGTCGCCGCCATGGTGCGGGCGCGCGCCGCGGACGGGTTGTGGCGGCCGAGCGCGTCGTCGAGACCGGCCGCGCGCTGCAGCTTCTGGCGCGCCGTCTTCTTTTCCTCGTCGCGGTCGCCCTTGAGCATGTCGGCCATGCGCGTCAGGTCGCGCTCCCAGCAGGCGCGCTGCCGCTCGGGCAGGCCCGCCATGTCGAGCGTGCGGACGATCGCCTCCGGCAGCAGCTCCTGCGTCAGCTCCGCAAGCGTTGCGGCTTCGGCGGCATACCCGTCGCGGGCGTGCACGCCGTAGGCGCGCAGGGCGTCGTGCAGGTCGTGATACACGGTGTACGCCGCCGGCACCCTGAGCCGGTCGGCCAGATCGCGGTTGCGCACCAGCACGTCGCCGCGCGTGATGCGGCCGTTGACGCGTCCGCCGGGCGCCTGGCACACGATGAGGATGAGCGTGCCCGGGAAGGGCCGATGCACCATCATCGTCGCGCGGCGCGGTTTCCCGTCCGCCGAGACGTACACCGTGCGCACTTCGTCCCCGCGATGCGAGGGCGGCGAGAGCGAACGCGAACCGGTGCCGAGATCGCGCGTGCCGCGCGCGTGCGGAGAAGGGGGGACGTAATCCGTTTCCACGTCTGACTCCTTTGAAGGAGCGCCGGCGGCATGCCGGGCCGCCGCAGGCTAGCGCAAAAAATCCGCCGCGTCAAGCGCCTGGGTATTTTTGCAGAGACATCGTTCCGCACGAAGAGACGCGCCACCAAGGCGATCGTCCGCATCTGGCAAATGCCATTTGCGTCCTCGGTATGGCCGCCCACTCCTGTTTGACAAGCTCTTCATTCCCTGCTATCTTCGACCGTTCGTTTTTTCAGACCAAAACCGCTTGCCACGGCCATCCGGCCGAAAAGGGAGACACCATGAAAAGATGGGCAGCCGCGAAGAACGCGATCATTCTGTTCGCCTTGGAGATTTTCTTGCTCGTCCCCCTCGTCGTGAACTCGACGGCGGAATCCGATGCCGAGTGGATCCCGAAGTCGGCTTGGCTGTGCTTCTTCTTGGTTGTGTGGACAAGCGTGGGCGCTGCCGTGGCCATCACCTTCATCAAAAGGAAGGTGCCCGTCCGCCCTTGGCGCATCGTCCTGACGCTCGCTCTGTCCGTGCTTGCGTACGCGAGCATGCGGTACGACACGGATTTCTCCACGGGCGTCGCTGTGTGCGCCGCGTTTCTCATCAGCTGGCCGGTGATCAAAACGATCGCCCCAATCAACTGACGGACGCAGTACCTCTCGCTTCCCTCGCGTCTCTCGACGCGAGGATTTTTTACCAGCTCCCGCCTCCGCCGCCGCCGAAGCCGCCCCCGGAAAATCCTCCGCCGCCGAAGCCGCCGCCCCCGCGCGCCGACGGCGCGTGCACGGCACTGGCGAAATTCGCGAAGCCGTCAAGCGACGAGGCGAGGCTCGTCACGGCATACGCGCCGACGAACGGCCCCACGTACCAGTCCGGCTGCGGCAAATTCATCCCTTCAAAAACCTTGGCCCACTTGTCGGCGACGCCGAAGACCATCGCGTACGGCAGGAACTGCTCGAAAATTCCTTCGCGCTCCTGCCACTGCAAGCGATAGCGTTCCGCCGTCGAGAGGAACAGCTTGAAGCCGAGCGCCTGCTCGCGCGCGAGCACGCCCTTCTCGGAACGCGCCCGCATGAACGGCGCGGCGACGAGCAGCAGGCCCGCCGTCGCGAGCAGCGCCTCCAGGGAGGAGGCGTTCCCCGTGGCGTCCCCGACCCAATGGCCGACGAACCAGCCCGCGATGCCGACGAAGAGCGCGGCGCTGACGAACGCGGCCTGCGTCCTCTTCGGATTGGCGGCGAAGTAGCCGGCCGCCGTGAGGTCCTGCACCACGCGATCGGACGCCGCCCCGAGCGCCGTCGCCATCGCCTGATCCGTCTGCGCCAGCGTCTTGGACGGCCCGCCCGCGAACAGCGAGTTGAAGATCAATGCCTCGTACGGCTTCAGGCCGTCCGCCTCCTTCCGTTTTTCCAGCGTGTACGCGCGCGACGCGAAGACGCCGAGCGTCCGCCCGTCCTTCTCGACGATGCGCACATAGCCGCGCACGGCCAAATCTATGATCGCCGCCGACAGGTCGCGCCGGTCCGCCTTTTCGTCCACGAGCGCGCCGACCTCCGTAGGGCGTAGGCCGTCCGGCGGATCGTACAGCGGGATGATGACGCCGCGGCCTTTGAGGCCTTTGCGCAGGCGGAAGAACCGGCGGATCAGCCAGGCGAGCGCCACAAGCGGTACGAACCAGAACAACGCATCCCAATATTCCTGCAGCCACCACGCGAAGCGCTGCCAGGCGGACGGCGGCGCGACGATTCCTTTCGGAAAGCGCACGGCGATGGTGAGGAAATCGTGCGCCGTCGCCGTGACGGATCCGTCTTGCGCCGTCAGCGCGCAATCGGACGCCGTCGATCCCTGCGCCCCGGTAAAACACCTCGCCTGGAAATCCTTTTGCGCGACGCCCTCCACGTGCACCGTGGCGCGCGCGTCGGGAATCGGCACGCCCCAGTCCATGCCGGTGGCGTTCCAGTACACCTGGTCGTCGTTTGGCTCGAAGAGGATGGCGCGCGCGACGCGGTAATGGATCTGATAGGCGAACGGGCCGCTGATCGCGCGGTTCGGATCGCCGATCTGGATCACTTCCTCGTCTCCCTGGCGCGACGCGGCGTACGGTTCCGGCGCGCCGTCGCGCGTGACGGAGCGCACGTCGATCGGCAGCGAGAAATGCGAGCCGTCGGCGGCTTGATAGCGCACGGGGATGTTGCGGTAGATGCCGTGGCGCGGCAGCAAGAACTCGCCGTCGATCGTCTCGACGACGTCGAGCGTCGCGTCGCGGTTCACCGTCACGTCGCTGGCGAATTTCGTGAACGTGTAGCCGCCCGCGCTCGTCATCTGCGCCCGCGCGGCAGAAGACGCGAAAACGAGTGCTCCGGCCAGCAGCCAAAAGCCAACGGCCAACAGCCTACTTGAGATACTTCGCCTTGTCCGCGAGGAACTGATCATACGTGCGCGCATACACGACGGTGCCGTCCGCCGTCGTCAGGAAATAGAGCCAGGCGTTCGACGAGGGATTCCGCACGGCGTCAAGCGCGTCGAGCCCGGGATCGTCGATGGGCCCCGGCGGCAGGCCCGCGTGTTGATACGTGTTGTACGGCGAATCGGCGGCCAAATCCTGCGCGCTCAAGGCGGCGTGGCCGACCGCATACGCGACGGTCGCGTCGGACTGCAGCGGCATGCCGGCGGCGAGGCGGTTCAAAAAGAGGCCGGCAACATTCGCCATGTCGGCGGGATCCTTCACTTCCTTCTGCAGGATCGACGCGAGGATGATGTCCTGGTCCGGCGTGAGTCCGTCCACGTCGGCGGCCGTCGAGGCCGGCGTCGATTCCCCCCCTGCCAAGCCTGTCCTGAGCGAAGCCGAAGGAGGGGGGCTGCCGGCTGACCCCGTTGCGGCCGGCGGGGGGGTCTGCATCGCGGCGGCGGTCTTTTGCACGAACGCGAACAGCAGCGTGTGGACGACGTCCTGCGCCGTCGCGTCGGGACGGAAACGGTACGTGTCCGGGAACAAATAGCCCTCGAGCCCGCGCGCGGCGAGCGCGGATGGCAGCGCGCGCGCCAAGTCCGCGTCGGCGAGCGCGGGGCTGTGCGGCCCGACGGCCGCGTTCCACTCGTCCGCCGTGATCGCCGGGATGGCGGCGTGCACGAGGCCGCCGATCTGCGCCGCGGTATACCCCTCGGGGATCGTCACCTGGACATCCTCCGAAGCCGCATGGGAAAGGGCCGTCAACAGATCCGCGAAGGACAGGCCGGGCTTCAATTGGAAATGCCCCGCCTGCAGGCGCTTGGCGGCATCGTTGAGCCGGGCGAAGAGCTCGAAGCCGGCGACGTTTTTCAGCAAGCCGCTCGCCTGGAGTCCGTCGGCGACGGCCTTGATCGACGCGCCGCTTTTGACGATGAACGCCACGGCCCTGGCGTCGGGCGCCGGCTGCGCGACATAGGCGTCATGCCAATAGCCGCCGACCAGGACGGCGCACGCGACGAGCAGGACGGAGAACAGGGACAGAAAGAGGCGCTTCATAGGTGGGCATGCAGACCTTCCTCGCGCAATCGGGCGACGGCCTCCTTCACGCGCTGGGCCTGGTCGCGGCGGCACACGAGCAGGGCGTCTTCCGTGTCGATCACGACCACGTCGTCCACGCCGATGACGGCGGCGGCCTTGCCGCGCGGCACGTATGCCAGGACGCCGCGCGCGTCGATCGTGACGACGGATCCCTTGGTCACGTTCTTCCCTTCCTCGTCCGCCAGCCGATCATAAAGCGTGTCCCAGCTGCCGATGTCGCTCCAGCCGAAATCGCCCCGCAGGATGATCACGTCCTCCGGCGCCAGATGTTCCGTCACGGCGTAATCGAAGGAGACGGCCGGCAGCGCCGCGAAGCGCGCGGCGCGCTCGTCCGCCGGCGCCGCGGCGATCTCGCGCAGGGAGCTCCCCAGCTCCGGCGCATGGCGGTCGAGCGCCGCCAGGAACCGGCGCGGCGTCCACGTGTAGTAGTTGGCGTGCCAGAGATACGCACGATCCTTGAGATACAGCTCCGCCACGGCGCGGGACGGTTTTTCCGTGTGGCCGGCGAACGCGTGCGCGCGGATGCCGTCGTACGCGCCGATGAGCGCGCCGATCTTCGTGTAGCCGAGCGCCGTGTTCGGGAAGGTCGGCGGGACGCCGATGTCCACGAGCCGCCCGGTTTCCGCCACCAGCCGTCCCCCGACCTGCAGGCAGCGCAGGAAGCGGCTCTCGTCGGCGATGTAATGGTCGCTTGGCACGAACACCAGCGCTTCATCGGCAAAGCGCTCCGCGAGCACGGCCGCCACGTAGCCCATGGCGGGGGCGGTATCGCGGCGGGATGGTTCCAGGATGAGCTGGTCCGCCGGCAGGCCCGGCAGGCACGCGCGCACGAGCGGCGCCAGCTCGGGCGTGGCGGCGACGAAAACGCCGTCCGCCGGGAACAGGCGGCGCAGGCGCGCATAGGCGTCGTCGATCAGCGTCTTGTTGCCGATGACGTCGAAGAATTGCTTGGGGCGGGCCTCGCGGCTCATCGGCCACAGGCGCGTGCCTTTTCCTCCAGCGAGGATCACGGCGAGCATAGGACGTAGAGCGTAGAACGTAGAGCGTAGAGCGTCCAGAGAACGCGGGAACCCGTGCCTATTCAGCCGCTTCACGTTCTACGCTTCGCGCTCCACGTCTCACAACGCCACCCACCGTAGCACAAGACCGCCGACAAGGATACCGATCGCGGCGCCAACCATGACGTCGGACAGATAGTGCACGCCGACGTACACGCGGCTCGCCGAGACGGCGATCGCGGCGGCCAGGAAGACCAGGCCCAGCGGCACGGACAGCAGGAAGGCCGGGACGGCGAGAGCAAACGTGATGGCGGCGTGGGAGGAGGGCATGGACGGCAGCGGCAGCCAGAAGTCGGCCAAGAGCGGCTTGTGCAGTGCAACGAACGGACGCGGCCGGCGGAAGATCATTTCCAGGACGACGGCCGCGATCCAGGCGGCCAAGGCGAAGGAGGAGACGGCGCGCAGGCCGCGCAGGGATTCCAGCGTCCAGAAGCCGGCCGGCGAACCGTCGATCAGGAAAAAATGCCGCGCCAAGATCGCCGTCTCGGCGGCGAAGAGCAGGACGATCAGCTCGCGCGCGCAAAACACGGCAAACCGATCCAGCCACGGGCGTTTTCCGTGGGCGGCGAAGGCGGCGAGCGCGAGACGCGTGTCGAGCGAGGGCATATCAGGGTTGTTTTGCCACGGCGCGGCGCATGGCTTCCAGCGCGGCTTCGCGGCGCGCGATGTCTTGCTTCACGTCGTCCGCGTCCGGCGGCGTCTTGAGGTTCTTGTCCTTGAACCTGCAAAAATCCCTGACCGGACACATCCAGCAGCGCGGCCGGCCGGGCAGGCACACGTAGCGGCCGAATTTCATCAGTACGGGATTGACGAGCGGCTGCAGCTTCGACGGAACGATCTTCAACAGCGCCGCTTCCGTTTTCTCCGGCGTCTTTTCCTTCACCCAGCCGAGACGGTTCGCGACGCGGAACACGTGCGTGTCCACAGCGATCGCGGGCGTGTCGAAACACGCGACGAGCAGGACGCTCGCCGTCTTGCGTCCGACGCCCGCGAGCGACGTGAGCGCCTCCATCGTGCGCGGGATTTCGCCGCCGAAACGCCCAACGACGTCCTGCGCCAGACGCTTCAGGTTGCGCGCCTTCTGGCGGAACATGCCGATCGTGGAAATCTTGGCCTGGATCGCCTGGACGTCCGCGCGCGCGAGCGCCGCCGGCGTCGGGTAGGCTTCGAAGAACGCCGGGAGCAATTTCAACACCTGCTCGTCGCGCACGCGCGCCGAAAGCGACACGGCGACGATCGTGCGGTACGGGTCGCCCAAATGCAAGGCGCCGGGATGCGGATAATCCTTGCGCAGGCGCGTCAGCACGGTGCGGATTTCCTCGTGCTCGGGTGGCATAGAGACGATCAAGGTCTAGTTTCGAATGCGCGGACGCATTCCGCAAAACTTTTCGGCCGGTATTTCTCCCAGTCATTCTGCTTCACGTACAGCATTTTGTAGACGAATTTGTTCTGCTGTTTGTTCACGTCTTCGCACCACTGCGCGAGACGCTCGATTTTCCGCGGGTCGTCCAGATCCTCCCGTCCCTTCGTCTCAATGATGTAAATTGTCTTCGCATCTTGCTTCACGAGGAAATCCGGATAGTAGTACGCGATGCTCCCGTCCGCGTTGCGATAATCGATGCGGTGCTGAATCTCGAGATAGTTTTTCGCGAAAGAGACGATGTCGTCGCAGTCGTCCAGAAATTTTGCGAATTCCAACTCAAGCATGCTGTCGCCGACGATTTTGTTGAAGACGGATTTCTTCGGCGTCTTCGCAAACTTTTTCTCGAAAAAATCCACGGCGGCCTGCAAGACGAGATCCGCGTCGCAGTTGCCTTTCGGTTTTCCGTTCCCATCGTAAATGACTTCCTTAAAAACAAGGATAAAGCCGCTCTCCTGCAAAGTCCGATAGAGCATGGCGTACGCCGGAATCAAACCAAGGAACAAATATGCGTGTCGAACGCCGTGTTTCTCCGCGAGCCAGCGCCGGAACCGACGATAATCTAATTTCCATCCCTGCGACAGGATGCCGTTGTACAAGTTCGCCCCATCGATGTACGCATTGTTCTCCAGGTTTTTCCTCATATATGAGTAGTGCTAGTTCTTCCGTTCTCCAAAACAGAAGAACGGGGCTATGATGCAGGCATATTCACCCACGCTAATAGGAGGATATGCCCGACATGGCCAC